>NZ_JBQQCE010000017.1:0-40817 GCF_052245645.1 Streptomyces sp. KR55
CTTTCGGCCCACAACGGCGAGTACTCGAACACCTCAGGCAGATCGGCATCGAGGTAGCGCACGAAGGACTTCACGTCCTCGACGGTGAACCCGGAGGCCAGCAGCTCGCGGATGTTGCGGACCCGGGTCACCGCGCCCGGCCTGTACACGCGATAGCCCGTCCGGCCGGACTCCAGCAGACCCTGCTCCTCGTAGTAGCGCAGGGCACGGGTCGTGGTCCCCGTCTGTGCGGCCAGTTCACCGATCAGCATTGCAGCCACCTCCGGGCCAGTTGTAAGGCTTCACGCATACGTCAAGGTCAACTCCCGAGCCGGACCACTGGCTTCCCGGTGTACGCGCCGCAGACGAGATCGAGGAGCGCCTGCGGCGCGTTCGCGAGCCCGTCGATCACCGTCTCGTCGTAGATGATCGATCCTTCGCGCAGCCAGCCACGGAACTGCGCGCCGAACTCCGCAGCACGCTCCAGGTGGTCCCACATGGTGAAGCCACGGATGGTCAGGCGCTTGCCGAGGACGCTCAGCAGATCGCCGGGGCCCTCGTCGGGGCGGGCCTTGCTCTGCCGGTTGAGGGCTCCGCAGACAGCGATGCGGCCATGCACGTTCATGACCTCGATCGCGGCCCTCAACTGCTCGCCCCCGACGTTGTCGAAATAGACGTCGATGCCGTCGGGAGCAGCTTCGCGCAGTCGGTCAAGGACGGGACCGTCGTGGTAGTCGAACGCCGCGTCGAATCCGAGTTTCTCGGTCAGATGGGCGACCTTGTCCCGCGAACCTGCGCTGCCGATCACCCGGGCCGCTCCCTTGAGCCGGGCGATCTGACCGGCCATGCTCCCCGTCGCCCCCGCCGCGCTGGAGACGAAGACGGTGTCGCCGGGCCGCAGCTTCGCCGCGTCCATGAGCCCGACATAGGCGACCAGCCCGAAACCCAGGTGCATGGAAGCGGTTGGGTAGGCATCTTTGCCGACGCGGCGGAACACCCCGGCCTGGGCCACGGCGTACTCACGCCAGCCCAGCCGATGTACTACGAGGTCTCCTGCGCCCAGTGCCGGATCCGCCGAGGCAATCACCTCACCGACGGCGTCCCCGTACATCACCTCACCGACCTCGTAGCCGGGCATCGGCAGGCCGGACTCGCCCGCCATCAACATGAGCATGCCGGGGTCGAGTGACATGAACAGGTTGCGGACCAGTACCTGGCCCGGTGCCGGATCCGGGACGGCGACCTCGGTGATCTCGAAGTCGTCGAGAGTGGGGAGCCCCTCGGGCCGTGCGACGAGCCGGGCCTCCAGCCCGGTGCGAGGGATGATGCTGGAACGAGCGGACGCTGCAGCGCTCTTCAAGGAGGAGTTCATGCCGGCGACGCTAGGGATTGACCCAAGCGTGAAGGTCAAGCCACACGCGACAGCAAATCCATTCGCCCGCCCAGATGATCAACGCTAACGTGCACGAGGTGATGACGGCCGACGACGTACTGTCCATTCTTGCCGTGCTGCGGAATGCGGATGTCGGCGTCTGGATAGGCGGTGGCTGGGGCATCGATGCTCTGGTCGGCGACCAAACCCGCGAGCACCGTGACCTGGATCTGATGCACCGGAGGAACCAGGAACCGGCAGTCGTGGCGGCTCTCGCGGCTGCGGGATTCGTCGAGACACTCGATTGGCGCCCCGTGCGGTTCGTCGTCACCGACCCACTTGGTCGGGAGATCGATCTGCACCCTCTGACCTTTTCCACGGATGGGTCCGCAGTGCAGGCCTCACACGAACCTGACCACCCGTTCGTCTATCCCGCCTCGTGCTTCGTCACCGGCACGATCCAGGGGACCACCGTTCCGTGCCTGTCACCCGAGCAGCAGGTCTACTTCCACCAGGGCTACGAACCGGCCGACCATGACCGCCATGACATGGCCCGGCTCCGTCAGGCCTTCGGCATCGCCACCCACTTCTGACCCGCTCTCCAAGGCGCCCACCGGATACCACGGGCCGGCCCGGGCTCGAGGACGATGCGGGCCCCTGCGCTCATGAGTCGCTGATGAGCGCGAGCAAGCACCACACACCCACATCTTCTTCACACATAGATCACAAATTGGCCACGTGTCACGTGGCCCCAGATGACCTGGCACTACGTTCATCCCCTCACAGAACACCTCGTTGGGGGACGACATGACGAACCCGTACACGACACCCACCCCACCACCTCTCCGCCCGGCGCCCAGGTGGGCGAGGAAGCGCTACGTGCTCCCGGCGCTGGCGCTGGCGTTCTTCCTCGGCATAGGCGCCGGCAGCGGCGGCGGAGACGACGACACGACCACGAACGCGAAACCGGCGGCCGCCAGACCGACCCCGACGGAGACGGTCACCGCGACAGCGACGGTGACGCAATCACCGGAGACCGAACCGGCCCCGACGGTGACGGCGACGAAGACGATCAGAGCCACCCGGACGGTCATGGCACAACCCCCGGCAGGCACCGACTCGGACGACTCGGTCCCCGTCGACGTCTACTACGCGAACTGCACCGAAGCCCGGGAGGCCGACGCCGCTCCCATCCTCCGCGGCGAACCCGGCTACGCCTCCCACCTGGACCGCGACAACGACGGTGTGGCCTGCGACACCTGACACATGGTGTCCCTCTTCAACTGGCGGCAGTGGCCGCCGATCAGCGGCGGCGCCCGGCGTTGGCGCACCTGTCGTGGATGCGCCCCGCCTTCGCGCCGCCGCCGGACGAGCTGACCGCGTCGTACGGCGTCCATGCGTCCGTGGCCTCGATCGGCTGGTCTGACCGTCTGTCCCACGCCCCTCACGGCCCGTCCGCCGACCCTCACCGCGCTCCGCACCGACGCCCGGACGGGCACAGCCGCGTGCCTGCGGGCAGGCAAGCCGCGCAGCCTCGTACCGTGGGTCCATGAAGCTCGACCCGCGCGTCGCCAGGGAACGGTTCGCCGCTTCGCCGGTCGCCCGGCTGGCGACGGCCGATGCCGGGGGAGTTCCGCATGTGGTGCCCGTGACCTTCGCGGTCCACAACGACGTCGTGTATTTCGCAGTGGACGACAAGCCCAAGAGCACGTGGGACCTGCGCCGCCTGCGCAACATCCGGGAGAACCCTTCGGTGACGGCGCTGGTCGACCACTACGACGAGGACTGGTCGACCCTGTGGTGGGCTCGTGCGGACGGTCGCGGGGAAGTACTGGAGGACGGGCAGGAACGGCTTTCGGCGGTGGAGTTGCTGTGCGGCAAGTACGGGCAGTACGCACACTCCCCTCCCCGGGGTCCTGCGGTCGCCATTCGCGTCGACCGGTGGAGCGGCTGGGCGGCTCGGTGAATCATCCCGTCAGTACGAACGCGGCGAACGACATGACGATCATGGAGACGACGCAGAACACGAGGTGTGAGCGCGGGTAGTCGTACCTGTCCCGCCTCACGCCCTCGTTGATCTCGCCGCTCCACACCCTGAACAGCTTGCGCGTCGAGAACATCCCGATCGTCAGTCCGATGAGGGCGAACGAGTAATGGGGGCCCGTCCCGGCGGCGTCACCGCCGTGGACGTCCGTGTCCGACTGCTGCCACGGTGCGCCCACGATCCGTACCTACGTCGGCTGCGCTGAGTGCGTCCAGCTGCGGAGGCATAGTGTGTGTCGCGGACTGCTCTTGACTGGGCGCATCACTCGCGGTGCAGCACGACCTTGAGGGCGCCGGTGTCGGTGCCGTGGGCGAAGACCTCGTAGGCGTTCTTCATCCGGTCGAGGGTGAAGGTTTGTGTCACGAGCTGCGAGATGTGCAGGCGTCCGGATGTCACCAGGTCGCGCAGCCAGGGTGTGGAGGAGGTGTCGACCTGGCCGGTGCTGATCGTCACGTTCTTGCGCCACAGAGCTTCGAGATGCAGTGTGGCCGGTTTGCCGTGCATGCCGATGTTGGCGATGTGCCCTCCTGGCCGCACGATGCGTGTGCACAGGATGAAGCTGTCCGGATCGCCTGCGGCCTCGATGGCCACGTCGGCTCCGGGGCCCTCGGACAGATCTGCGATCAGCCGCCCCGGCAGTTCGGCGGAGTCGGCGCCCAGGCGGGCGGCGGTTTCCAGCCGGGAGGGAGACAGGTCCACCGCGATGACCCTGCGAGGCGAGTAGATGCGCGCGGTGATGACCGCGGCAAGTCCTACAGGACCGGCACCCACCACGGCGACGGTGTCTCCTGGGCCCACGTGTCCGTTGCGGACCCCGACCTCGTAGGCGGTGGGGAGGACTTCGGCGAGCAGGACCGCGTCGTCGAGGGCCAGGCCGGCACTCAGCCGGTGCGTGGAGTGGTCGGCGAAGGGCACGCGTGCGAACTCGGCCTGCGTGCCGTTGATCAGATTCCCGAGGATCCACCCGCCACCGAAGCGGCACTGCCCGTACATGCTGTCCCGGCAGAACGGACAGCGGCCGCAGGCCGAGACGGACGACACGATCACCTGGTCCCCAGGGCGGACGGAGTGGACCTCGCGGCCGATCTCCATCACCTCGCCGACGGCCTCGTGACCGAGGACCGTCCCTGGCTTCACGTCGGGGAGTTCTCCGCGCAGGATGTGCAGATCGCTGCCGCAGATGCTGGTCGCGTCGACGCGCACGATCGCGTCGGTCGCCTCCTCGATCGCAGGATCGGTGACTGTGTCCCAGGAGGCCTGTCCGGGGCCGTGGTAGACGAGTGCTCGCATGGTCGCTCACTCCCTCGCTACCCCCCTCCACCGTCGCCCTCGCGGAACGTGAGGGCAACCGGACCGTCGGGCTCTTCAAGGGACGATGGTCCACAGTCACGTGCCGCAGCTGCTCAAGCCCACCGGGGCCCTGTCTGCGGAGCCGTCCATTCCCGCGAGGAGGCCACCAGTTGCATCGGCGCGTTTTTCGTCAACCCGGCTCCATGTAGGAGTGCGGAAGACCGGCATCGTCGGCTCCCCGCCGTGGTTCGGCTCAGTCTTGGGGGACGACGGCGACGGGGCAGCGTGCGTGGTGGATGGCGGCTTCGGCTACGGAACCCAGGTGTGGTGCCAAGGGTGGACGGTGCTTGCGTCGGCCGACGATCAGCAGCCCGGCGCCCTCGGCGTCTCGTACGACGGCCTTGGCGGGGCTGTCGAGCCGGACAACGTCGACCACCTCCACCCCGGAGAACTTCTCGCGCCAGGGGCGCAGGGCCTGGCTCAGCTGCTTGTGCACGTCCTGCGCGACCTCGTCGGTGACGTCGTGATCTACGCCCCAGGGAGTGTACGCATGGACCGGCAGGGCTTGGCCATGGATGACGCGAAGAGGCGTGCCGCGCATTGCGGCGGTGCCGAAGGCGAATTCGAGCAAGTTGTCGCACGGGCCGTGGAGTTTCAGTGCTACCACTACGGCGCCTGGCGTACCTGGAGTGGGCGGCGGCCCTCCTTCGCGCTTCTCGGCACGCACCAGCACCACCGGCCGCTCAGCGCGTGCTACGACGGGCATGCTGATGTCGCCCAGGAAGTAGCTCTCGACGGGCGTCAGCCCACGCGAACCGAGCACGATCATCTCGGACTCCGACGCCGCCTGCAGCAGTGCGTCCTGAGCGTCCTCGGCGACCAGATCGCCGACGACAGAAAGACCGGGGTGGCGTGCTTGGAGCTCCGCCCGCGCGTTGCGGACGATCCGCTTCGCCCAGTAGTTCTGATCGATCTCCGAGGGGGCGTTGGCCGGTTCTGGCGCCAGCAGGGGCCACGCGTGCAGCAGGCGCAGCGTGGCCTTGCGCCGCCCGGCTTCATCAGCGGCCCAATGGGCGGCGGCGAGGCTCTCGGGTGAGCCGTCGAGCCCCACGGTGATGACTGGCTCCATGGCGGCTGCCTCCGTCTCGTAAGAAGCTGGTAGGAGGGTGAGTGAGTCCTCTTTGTCCAGACTGCGCCGGCACGCCGAGCACGGCTCCTTCTTCTCATTTGAGGAGTACCCCAAAGCACCCTTCTGCGCATGCGCCCGCCGGGACCTTCGGCCCTTTGACCGGGGTCTGCCGCCGTTCGATCGTGGGGGAAGTGGCCAGCAATAGCTGGAGGTCATGTCATGAACGCACCGGGTTCGCCGTACGCATCCAGCCCCCACCCGCCGCACCAGAAGCACCCGTCCAAGGGCGCAAACCCGCTGAGGCGTACGTCCGACAGGATCGAATCCTGGTTCTTCCGATTCCTGATGCTCGTACTCGCCCTCGGACTACCGGCGGCCTCGGTGAGTGCGGGGCTGACGGCCTACGAGGCTTCGATGCGCGTCGTGCAGGCCCAGTCGGCGCAGCGGCAGGCGATCACCGCCCGGGTGGTTTCGGATGCCGAAGGAGCGCGGGATGGTGCGGAGGACATCATGCAGCGGTCGCAGGTCCGCTGGACGGGTAAGGACGGCAAGGAGAGGACCGGAACGGCCACGGTGAAGGCGGGTACGCCCAAAGGCGTGACTGTACGGGTCTGGCTGGACCGGGACGGAACCATCACCAGTCCGCCGATGACCGCGGACAACGCGACAGCCACCGCCTGGCTGGCGGGCGGCATGGCAGCGGTCACGGTGGCCGCAGGGGTCCTCGCGGCAAGGGCGGGCATGCGCCGGGTGCTGGACGGCAGAAGGTACTCGCAGTGGGACGCCGAGTGGGACGTGGTGGAGCCGTCTTGGTCCGGGCGCTTCCGCCAGTGACAGCCCGAGCGCTGCTCGGTTCCGGGGAGGTGCGGCGATGTCCGATGCGACGACCACCGATCTGTACGAGGTGACCATGGCGATGTCGTATCTGCGGGAGGGGATGACCGGCCCGGCGCCCCGGAGCCCGCAGCGATGCACATCTGGATCGCATCGGTCCGTACCGGCATGAGGAGGAAAGCGATGCCGCACAGCGAGGAGTGGAGGGTTCACCTCTACCTCTTCGAGGACGAGGGAACCACCAAGGCACGTGTGGTGCTGGAAACCGGAGATGCGACGCTCACAGGCCACGGAGTCGCGCACCGTAATCCGGCGGACACGGATGTGCCTGAGATCGGGGACGAACTGGCAGCGGGCAGGGCCATGCGCGACCTCGCCGAGCAGCTGCTGGGTGCCGCCGAACGTGACATCGAAGGCATGGGCGCGGCCGCGACCGGGCCGGACCCTTACCAGGTCACTGGGTGGCCCATGTGACCGAAACCTCGCGGGTGTCCGGCTTCGGCTTGGGAACCCAACGAGCAGCATGTCCGCCTCAAGGGCGCACGCGCTGCCGCCTCGGAAGGCAAGGAGGATGACCGATGACGCTACCTGTCCGTCGCGGTCGGGGCGCTCTCCCGGCATGGGACCTGTTCCGCGAGCTTGAGGATCTGCACAGCCGGATGGACCAGCTCATGCGGTCCGCCTTCCCCGGTGTAGGTGGGCTCGGCACGGCCGAGGCATGGTCGCCGCTGGCCGATGTCGAGGACACCGAGGACGCGTACCTGGTGGAGCTTGAGCTTCCCGGCGTGAGCAAGGACCAGATCACCGTGGAGGTCACCGACGTCGAGCTCGATGTCCATGGCGAGATCAAGGAGAAGGAACGCAGTGACGTGGTCCGGCGTCACACCCGCCACATCGGGCAGTTCGACTACCGCACGAATCTGCCCGTCGACCCGTGCTCCCAACCTCGGTCCGCGATCACGCGTCGGTCCGGTACGTGACGTGCTGAGCGACCGAGACCACGCCGTCAACGCTCCGGCACAGCCTCTCGATGACGGGGATCAGGCTCTTGAACTCGACGGATCCGCCGAGGGTGACCTGCCCCTCGTGCACCTCGACCGTCACCTCTGACGGAGCAAGGCCCATTGTCTGGTGGAGTACGTCCCGGGTGATCTCGTCGCGGATGGCGTCGTCACGGCGCAGGAAGATCCGCAGGAGGTCGCTGCGGCTGACGATCCCCTGCAGTCTGTCCGTCTCGTCCACCACGGGCAGTCGCTTGACGCCGTGGACCTCCATCAGGCGGGCGGCCTCGACCACGGTCCACTCCGGACGTGCGCAGACGGCAGGAGCCGACATCAGTTCCTCGGCCCGGGCCCCTTCGGCCTTCGCCCGCTCCCACGCCTCCAGATGCGGAATCGGTGTAAGGCCGGACGGGTCGGCCTGATCCGCGGACTTGCGCAGCAGATCGGCCTCGGACACCACCCCCATCGGGCGGTCCAGCTCATCCACCACCGGTACGGCGGTGACATCGTTCTCCGCCAACAGCTTGACGATGTCTTTGAACGGCAGGTCACGCCGCGCCCGGACGACGTCTCGGGTCATGAGCTCTGCGACCGTTCGGTGGTGCATGGCGCCTCTCCTTCCGGGCACGTGACAGCCAGTCGTGGTCACGTGTCAAGCGTGTCAGGAACCAGTCGCCCACGGGTGAGCCGCTCGGGCCCGCGTTGTTGGGCCAGTGGTCCCGAGACCGGGCCTGCTCGGCCCCCGGATCAGGGTTTCTCGTCCCGTGCGGCGGCGCGTCGCGCGTGGCACGTTGGGTACAGCGACATCTTGAGAAAGTGGCGGCGATCATGCGAGCTCACCTCGGCGATCAACTCGTCATCGAAAGCCCGACGACCGGCGCTACCAGGCGCGACGGCGAGATTGTCGGACTCCACCATGCGGATGGAACACCTCCCTACGACGTGCGCTGGTCGGACACGCACGAGGTGACGCTGGTGTTCCCCGGGCCCGACGCACATATCCGTCACCTGGAGCACGGGCCCGAGACAGCCCACGAGCCCTCCCGGACGAGCATGGATGAGCCGGGCGTCGTGTCCGACAGGATCCCGCCCTACGGGACACCCAACCCTGGCGACATCGGCCGACGCGTGGCCACCGAACGCGAACGACAGAGACTCACCCGGACAGAAACAGCCCGTCGCGCCAGGATGGCGCCGGACTACCTGGCGTACCTCGAAGAACAGCCGGCCGACCCGAGTCTCGCGACTCTCATCCGTCTGGCCGATGCTCTGGGCACCAGCGTCGCGGCCCTGAAAGGAGGCGGCCTCGATCTGCCGCCCGGCCAAGGCCTGGCGGTCCTCCACCCACAGCTGCGGGACCTCAGCCCCGACGAATGCCGCGCCCGGCTTTCCACGCACGGCGTGGGCCGCGTCGCGGTGTCGACGCCCGACGGCCCGGCGATCGTCCCGGTGAACTACGAGGTCGTCGACGACGCGATCGCCTTCCGGACCGCGCCCGAGTCGGTTCCTGCGGCGGCCGTGGGATCGGACGTCGCCTTTGAGGTCGATCATCTGGACGAGGCCATGAGCCAGGGCTGGAGCGTGCTCGTCGTCGGCCCCGCTCGGGTTGTGACGGAGCCCGACGCGGTGCGGCGGCTGGCCGATCGTGCCCACACCGAGCCATGGGCGGGCGGCGAACGCGAGATGTGGGTGTCGATCCAGCCCACGCGCATCACCGGCCGCCGTATCGGTCCGGCCGATCAGTAAGCGGCCACGGACTGCCGCTGCTACCGGCGCGCATTTCCCTGAGCAGGATCCCGCGACAGGAGCAGAGCGGTCCCGCCCGGGGGCCGCCGACTCGCGAAGGGAGGCTCCGGTGATCCGACAAGCACCGTCTGATGAGCGTGTGACGGCACTGGTCCACGACGCTGCTGCCGCCCCGTCGATGCACAACGCGCAGCCGTGGCGCTTTCGCTACTTCCAGGGCAGCCGCACTTTCCACGTGCGCGCCGATCTCGACCGCGTGATGCCGCACTCCGACCCCGACACCCGTGGCCTTCACCTCGGCTGTGGCGCCGCGCTGCTGAATCTACGGGTCGCGGTGGTTGACGGGGGCTGGTACCCGGCAGTCCGGCTGCTGCCAGACCCCGCCGACCCGGCGCTGCTGGCGACCGTGCAGTTGACCGGCGCCGCGATCGGCGAGAGCGACCTCGCCGCGCTGTATTCGGCGATTCACCAGCGGCACAGCAGCCGCTTCCCGTTCGAGGAGACGGAGATCCCCCAGGCCGTGCGGACGGCCCTCAGCGACGCTGCCCGCCGTGAGGGAGCCATGCTGACCTTTCCCACCGATTGGCACTTGCAGGAGGTGCTGGAACTGGTTCAGGAAGCCGAGGCGCGCAACATCACCGACCGCGGCAGCGACCAGGACCTGGAGCAATGGACACACATCGACGCCCCGTCGGTGGGCACGGCCCCGGATGGCGTCCCGGCCTATGCCTTCGGGCCGCGCAAACGCGGGGGCAAAGCTCCCATGCGGGACTTCGCCGGGACCAGGCCGGTGGCGGGCCGTGCCGCCGCCGACTTCGAGGGGTCCACTCAGCTGGCCCTCCTCAGCACGAGCAACGACCGTCCGGGGGACTGGCTGCGCGCCGGCCAGGCCATGGAACGCGTCCTGCTGCTGGCCACCGTTGAGGGCCTGTCCAGCTCCTTCGCCACCCAAGCCCTCGAGTGGACAGACCTGCGCTGGCCGTTGCGCGACCCGGTGTCGGGAAGGGGCTTCACGCAGATGGTGTTGCGCCTCGGATACGGTCCCAAGAGCCCCAGCACACCGCGCCGCCCGGTGCCGGAAGTACTCGACATCCAGCCCTGACCCGCCCGAGGTGCCGCCTGTCAGTGCCTACGCCTCGCCTGCGCTTCCCTGATGGCCGACGGCACCCGCCATCGGTCGGTTCCGCGTGGTGTCCTGTCACTACGCGCCTTCCGAACTGGCCGGAGCGCCGGTCCCGCCGGTCCCGCCGATCCCGCCGGTGAGATGGGACTCGACGTCCACCACGCCCTCCACCGCGCGGGCGAGGCGCGCGGCAACGGAAACGAGCGAGGTGTCGCCGATCTGTCCGCGGAGAGTGACGACTCCCTCGTGCACGTTCACGTGGATGGCGTGGCTGAACGCTGGGAAGAGGTAGGCGATCACCGTGCGGCGGACCTCCTCCTCGATCTCCTCGTCCGACCGCAAGAACACCTTCAGCAGATCGGCACGGCTGACGATCCCCTGCAGCATGTCCAAGTCATCGACCACGGGGAGCCGCTTGACGTGCTTCACGGCCATGATCCGCGCGGCCTGTGCCAGGGTGATGTCGGGGTGCACCGTGACGGCAGGAGTGCTCATCAGCTGCTCCGCGGTCACTGCTCCCGCCTTGGCGACGTCGGACAGGCGCTGCCGCTGCTCGTAGAGGCTCATGTCCCTGTCGCGGAACTCCTCCTTGGGCAACAGGTCGGCCTCGGAGACGACACCGATGACACGCCCCTCGCCCTCCAGGACAGGCAGGGCACTGACCTTCCACTGCTCCATGGTCCGGACGATCTCCTTGAAGGGCGCGTCGCGCCCGACGGCCACCACCGTCAGGGTCATCACATCGCTCACGATGTGCGGGGTCTCAGGCACTTCAGGCCTCCTCTCGCGTCGGCGTTTCAGGGATCGGGCCCGGCGCCGTAGGGCGCGTACAGGTCGAGCAGTCCCACCCGGGCAGCTCTGAGCCGGTCCGCGATAACTCCGGCGACAATCTGCTGGCTCCCTCTCGCGGGTGGGGCCCGCTCGCGCCACTTGTCCTGCTCTCAGCTCCAGCCTCCCGCGAGAAGGCGCCCGGCCTCAGGGTCTTAAGGGGCACGGAGGTGGGCTGACCGGCCCTACGACTCCACCATCGCCGCCAAGCGGGGCGGCGGCACCCGGGCCGGAGGTACCCCCTTCAGGGCCGATCCGCCTGTCGCAGTGGACCTTGGGCGGTGCGACGGTATTCACAGGGGTGCTCGCAGCGGCCGGAAAGGAAGGCGGTGGGGAGCGGGGTCGGTCAGTCTCGCGGTGGCGGCCCGCGCCGTGTGCCCGGTCGTGGTGGTCCGTGGCGGCGAACAGAACCGGCAGGGAGCCCTCGCGCGGGTGGTGGTCGGGATCGGCGACTCGACCGAGGGCTCGGGCGCCATACGGTTCGCCTTCCGCGAGGCCGAGGCGCGCGGCTGTGCCCTGGAAGCCGTGCGGGCCTGGCGCAGCCCGCCCCACGAGAACGTGGACCACCCGCAGCTCGCGGATGATGCCGCCCATGCGCACGAGGAACGAGCCTCGACCAACCTCGACGACGCCCTGCGCGAGGCTGTACAGGATCACCCCCGGGTCGAGGTATGTCGTCGGCCTGTCGAAGGTCCCGCCCACAAGGTCCTCCTGAACGCGTCGGCCAATGCCGACCTGATCGTGGTCGGGGCTCAGCGTCGGCACGGCCACTTCGGTCTGCAGCTGGGCCGTGTCGCCCATGTTCTGCTGCATCACTCCGAGTGCCCGGTCGCGGTCATCCCGCAGCAAACCTGAACTCCAGTGCGTGCGCTGCGCCCCTGTTGTGAAGGGAGAGCGGGCGAGGGCGGCGGATCTCGGAATGGACCTGGGAGTACGAGGGCTACGCCCCCGCAGCCGAGCGGCTGCGGGAATCGCTCTGCACGCTCGGCAACGGCTACTTCGCCACCCCTGGGGCAGTGCCCGAGAGCAGGGCCGGCCTGGTGCACTACCCCGGGACTTACGCGGCCGGGTGTTACAACCGCGTGGAGTCCACCGTGGTGGACGGCAGGTGGTGAACGAGGACCTGGCGACAGCTTCGGATCGGTGTGCCCGACTCGGAGGAATCACCGATCCGGGTGGTACTGCCCGACCGGGCCGTCACCATCGCACCAGGAGAGACCTGCACGCTCGAGCTGCCGATACGGTGACCCGTCCGGCGGACGGAGCGGACACGACGACCACGCAGGGATGCAGGTATGCAGTGCTTCCGTGCGGCCAGTCGCTGCTGGGCCCGAAGTGCCGACGAGTTCGCTGCGCTGACGCCGCCGCGAACTGGCCGATGACCGTCCTCGAGGAGGGGATGCAGCAGCCCGGGGACGCGGCGATTCGGCGATCTGCAGCGTTGTCTTCGGCTTAGGCTCCGAGTCGAGGATCGACTCGGGCGGCAGGAGTGGCGGCCTTCGCTGCCCAGGCTGCTCTGCGGAACAGGGCCGTGGGAGACGTGCATGAAGTGGTTGGTCTCGCTGGCAGGAGCCGGGCTGGTCATGGTCGCCCTGCGGGACCTGTTCCATACGCTCTGGCACCCCACCCGTCACGGAGGCCTGAGCCGCCTCGTCATGACGGCGCTGTGGAGACTGGCCCGGCATTTTCGTGCGCGCAGGCGTGTGGTCGGGCTTGTCGGGCCGCTGGCCATGGTGACTGTGGTCGGCATCTGGGCCGTCACCATCATCGTGGGCTGGGCCATCATCTACTGGCCTCACATGCCAGGGGCGTTCAGCTTCACGCCTGGTTCCCAGGCGGCACAGCAACCGCCGCTGCTCGACGCCGTCTACCTGTCGCTCGTCACCGTCGCCACACTCGGGCTGGGGGACATCGCGCCCGCCGAAGGATGGCTTCGCCTGGTCTCGCCGCTGGAAGCCCTGGTCGGTTTCGCCCTCCTGACGGCCACGGTCTCCTGGGTGCTGGAGATCTACCCGGCGCTGACCCGCAGAAGGGTCCTTGCGATCCGGTTGGCCCTTCTCCAACGCTCGGACCCGTCCGTCCACCAGCTGGACGGCACTGTGGGCGCCACACTGCTGGAGAGTCTGGCCACCGAGGTGGCACGTGTCCGGATCGACTTCACCCAGTACGCCGAGGCCTACTACTTCCACGACGGGGAGGACCATTCGTCCCTGGCAGCCACGATCGGCTATGCCTTTGCCCTCGCCCAGCGCGGGCAAGCCGCCCGGCGGCCGGATGTGCGTCTGACCGGCGATGTCCTCGCGGGCGCGCTGGAAGACCTAGCCACCATCCTCGACCAGCGTTTCCTCCACACGGGTGGTACACCGATGGAAGTCTTCACCGCCTACGCCGCCGACCACGGGCGCAGCCTCACGCAGTCCTGACCACCGTGCCCAGACAGACGCCTGGGCACGGTTCGCCCCCATGGACGCACGGCCCTACCGCGCCCGACGTCATCTCCCTCCTCCGCTCCGCAGTGCGCGTAGGCCCGTCGATCACCGGTGGTCGGCCTTGGAGGGGGCACCCTGAGAACGGGCCCCGTCCTTCGAGGCGTGGGCCACTTCGTCGAGATCGTCTGCGCGGCTGAGTGACCCTCGGTGATCACTCCCTCGTATAGGACCCCGGGCCTCGGACGCGCATCGGAGACCGAACCGTCAGTCGTGCGGCACCAGCACGACCGGGCAATGCACGTGATGGATCAGTGCATGGGCGACCGGGCCGGGGTGGTGCAGTCCGACCGCTGCGCGGCGCCTGCGTCTGCCGACGACGAGCAGACCGGCGCCGCCCGCGGCAGGAACGAGGACGTGTGCCGGGCGTCCCTCGAGAGGTTCTCCTTGACGACGACGGTGGGGTACTTCTCTCGTCCGGGTGAGAGCAGCTCTGCCAGCTCGCGTTCCGCTTCCGTCCTGGTCCGTGCGCGTTCCTCGGCGTCCGGGAGGCCGCGGGAAAACGGCACATGCCAGGCGTGTATCGCGCGCAGCGGCGCCCGGCGCCGCTCGGCGGCGTGGTATGCGAGGTCCAGAACGTCGTCGCACGGTTCGTCGACGTCGACGGCGACCGCGACGTCACGGCAGGGCGTGCGGACCGACGGCTTTCCGTCGCCGTCCGGCAGATGCTCGTCCTCGGCGGTGTCACGGTCCCGTACGAGGACGATCGGCCGTTCAACGCGGGCAACCGTGTCCATGGCGACTGCCCCCGATACGAACCCGCCCAGGCCGCTGGGCCCTTGGCTGCCGACGACCAGGAGTTCGGCGTTCTCCGCCTCTGCGAGCAAGGCGGGTACGGGCGGCCCGCACACCTGCTCCGCGGTGATGGACAGCTGCGGGTATCGCTCGCTCAGCTGGTCGAGCGCCCTGTGCAGCACCCGGCGGGCGTGGTACTGAGGTGCCCTCAGCTCCGGCAGTGCCGCCTCTGGGGCGCCCTCCGGCAGGCCCGCCTCCCAGGCATGCACGAGCCGGAGCGGCAGTCCTCGGCGCAGGGCTTCCCTGGCCGCCCAGTCGGCCGCGGCAATGCCCCTCCGGCGAAACGTCAACACCGGCCACGACTGGCCTGATCATGACCGTCACCTCCCTGGTCGTCTGGTGCGTGCGGGGACGGCTGGTGCGGCCCCCGCGTGTCTCATGCATGGGGCACGACGGCCACGGGGCAGCCGACGTGATGGATGGCGGTGTGCGTGACGGGTCCAGTGTGCAGGCCCACCGGCTGGTCGGCCGTCCGGTGACCGACGACGATCAGGCTTCCAGCGGATCCGTCGACTCCGGCGACAACGGGCTGCACCATGACGCACACCTCCGTCAAGCTCGGTCGGCTTCCGATACCAGCGTCATGCCGTCGCGGATGCGGGAGGAGGGGCCACCAGGCCCGATCGAGGGCCATCAGGCCCATCTCACGGGCTCTTGTCTCGGCGACGGCCCAAAACGGGAACCGGAGCGCGGCGGGCACATCGAAGGCCGACGGGAGCACCACGTCCGCCTGGCCGGGACGGTCAGTCATGGGCGACGACGGCGACCGGCGCCGCGCAGTGGTGTATCACGGCGTGGGCGACGGCCCCGATGTGCGCCCCCAGCGGCGACCTGCGGATGCGTCGGCCGACCGCCACCAGTTCCGCGTCGGCGGCCGCCCGAACGAGCTGCTGAGCGGGCGCGCCGATGGGAGACCGCTCGACGACTTCCACCGAGGGGAATTTCTGCTGCCAGGGCGCCAGGATGCCCGTGAGGCACCGTGCGACGTCCTGGCTGACCTCCCGCTCGGCTGCTGCCAGCGCGGAGGCGTCGCGTACGACCGGCGGAAGCGACCAGCCGTACACCGCCCGCAGGCGGCTGCCGCGCCGCGCGGCTTCGTCGAACGCGAAGTCCAGGAGCGGTTCGCAGGAGTGGTGGATGTCCACGCCGACGACCACATCGCCGGAGGAGTCGCCCGGAGCGGCCGTGGTCCGCCCGCCCGGCTGTCCCGGCACCCGTACGAGCACGACCGGCCGCTCGGTGGCACCGATCGTCGCCATGCCGACGGATCCGAGGAGGAAGCCCGTGACACCGCCCAGGCCGCGGGAACCGAGCACCAGCAGATCGGCCTCGGCCGCCTCGATCGACAGAGCGGCCGCAGGCCGCCCGGACAGCCGCCGTGTACTGACCTCCAGGGAGGGACAGGACTGCCGAAGCTCCTCCGCGGCAGCGGCCAGGAGCTCGTCGGACCACCGCGGCACATCGGGGCCGGCGACAGGAATGGCCGCCGAGACCGGCCATTCGTCCGCGTACACGAGGCGCAGCGGCACCTCGCGCAGCATCGCTTCCTGTGCCGCCCACTCGGCGGCGGCGGCACTCTCGAGAGACCCATCCACACCGACGGTCACATGGTGAGGCATCGGGCGGACCTCCTTCGGATCGTGTGCGTGGCACCGTGCCCGGCTCGCTGGAGCAGCGGCCACGGCGGAGGGGCCTGTGGTCTGGAGCGCCTTCGGGTCGCGCCATCGCCATCGACCCTAGGCAGCTTGCCGGATCGGTGCCATTCATCCTGCAATGCTCATGCATCACGGCGTCGGAAGCAGGCCCTTCTTCGCAAGCAGGTGCAAAAGTGGGGCACCGCCGCGGTGCGCAGTCGCCGCTCAGGGCGAAGGCGCGTCTGCAAGCGCGCCTGGTGTAGGCCGTCCCCGGCGAGGGGGTTGACCATGAGAGTCGACGCCGACTGGCTCGTTTCGATACGAGGCGATTGCGACAGCGCATCCGGGGCGGCCTGCGTGGCGTTCCAGCTGGGTTCGCATGCGGGCCGGTTGGTAGTGCTCCAGGTGCTGGAGGTCGGCGCGGGCATCGACATGCGCCTTGAGGACGGGGTCGATCGCGCCGGGGGCGAGTGGGGTACGGATGAAGCGGTCAGGCGTCAACGGGTGGCCTCCGACGTGCGGGTGAGGCGGGTGAGGGCCGCCCGTGGCAAAGGCAGCGGCAGCGCGGCTGAAGCAGCACGCCCATGGCGCCAGGCAGGGGCACGTCCGTGGCCTGGCGGCATTCGCCGTGCAGGTCCGCGTAGTCGGGCCGCTGTGCGAGCCAACACTCGGCAGACAGCGTCCCGGTGTCGGCCGGGAAGGAGTCGTTCGACTTCACGGCATCTCCCCCCTCGACCGGGCGTTGGCAACGCGACGCCTGCGCTGAGCGCCTCGGCAGTGGTGACCGGCCTCAGGTTCTCCCGCCTGGCGTCCCACTCCCGGCCACCGCCGATCGGCCGCAGCTGAACGTACGGGCCCTCGAAGCCCATCACCTTGCCGATCTTCCTGGTGCCGGTGTCCTCAACGGTGTCGCCGCAGCGCGGCTCGTACGCCGTCATCGTCATCGCCCCTCTCCGATGCGGGCGCCCAGCATCCGAGCGCGCTCCTGAGGCGAGAGCACGTAGCTGCGTACCGGGGCTCCGACGCAGACGTCTTCCCCGTCGGCGGGCGGCACGGTGGGCGGCCACAGGCGCGGAGCCCGGCGACGGCGTGCGCTGGCGAGGATCTCGGCCCACATTTCGGGCGAAGGCACATGCCCCGCCGGGCGCGGACCGGTGCCAAGGTCCGCGCTACGGGCCGTACGTACGGATTCAGGCGGCTCGAGCAGGAGCGTCCTCACCCATGCAACAGCCCGTAATACAAAGTGCATAGTCGGTCTGCTCCGATCAGTTCGGTCATGCCCCCCGGGGCCAGCCACTCGGTTGCCGAGGTCTTCGGTGTCGCTCCAGGATGTCCGCGTGAAGTCCTCAATTCGAGGACTTATAAAGGACTTTCACTCGCAGCAGTTGGGGCTTTTGGTGCACCATACGGGTGACGGCCGGTGTGAGAGAGGGCCCGCTGTGGCTGTGTCCACGGCCCGCACAGGAGGTGGAACAGTGCCCCGACCTACAGGGAACATCCATCTGAAATCGGCTCGGGTAGCCGCGGGATACGCATCACAGCAAGCCTTCGCGGATGCCCTCGGCGTCGGCGTACGACAGGTCCGGCGCTGGGAGTCCGAGAGTCCTCCGTGGCCACAGCCCGCCCAAGCCCAGGCCATCGCCAGCCTCTTGGGGCAGGGCCTGGAGGCGCTCGGCTTCACTCCCCCGGGCAGCGTCCCGGTGAGCCGCAGGCAGGACGCCCTGCCAACAGGCACGGCTTCCATAGCCCGGCTCGCCTCCGTTCCCACGCAGGCCACGGCCAGGCAGCCCTCATCCGTAGGGCAGGACTACCTGAGCGTGACCCGCGTGCACCGGCGCCTGTACTGGTCCGTCGCGCCGGCCACGCTCCACCCCGCCGCTCTGGCCCACGCCACACTCGGGTGCGCTCTGCTGCCGGAAACGGCGGGGAAGACGAGGCAAACGGTCGCCGCCGCACTCGCCGAGACATGGCTGCTCGCCGGGCGGATCGAGTTCTTCGACATGCGCGAGCCGGGCAGCGCGCAGCAAACATTGCTGCGGACACTCCAGGCAGCAGGCGAAGCGGACGATCCGCTGCTCGGTGCCGCCGCGCTTGCTCATACCGCCTTCATCCCGGCATGGTCAGGCGAGCGCGAAGCAGCCATGGAGCGGATGGTCGCGGCCCGCGCTTACGCCCGCCGCGGGCCCGCTTCCGCAGAGCTGATGGCGTGGCTCGACACGGTGGAGGCCGAGTGCGAGACGCGGTGCGGTAACACGCGGACTGCACTGCACCTGATCGGGCACGCAGAGGACGTCCTCGCCAGGGGCGGAGAACACCGTTCTCCTGAATGGCTGGACTGGTTCTCGCCGGTCCGGCTGGCGGCGTTCAAGGGCAACACACAAATGAAGGCCGGGCATCTTCTGCAGGCGCGGGAGACACTGCTCGGCGTGCTGGACTCGCTCGGCTCCAGCGAGGAGAAACAGTCCACCGTCGTATTGGGTGACCTGGCAGCCGTGGAGGCCGCGGCCGGCCAACCGGAGAAGGCCTGTGAGTACGCTCTGCGTGCGCTCGATCAGCTGGCGCGAACCTGGTATGCGATGGGCATGGAGCGGATCCGCGAGGTGCGGCGCGCTCTCGCGCCGCACCAGCATGAGCAATGCGTAAGGGAACTGGACGACCGCCTCTACAGCTGGTCAACGACTGTCAGCGCCCTTGCCCGTTGAAATCGCGAATCAGGCGAGGGAGTTCGCGGAGACTTTCCACTCTGAAGGTCGGGAGCTCCTTCGCTTCCTCCGTCTGCCACTGGATTGTCGCCCACGGGCCCCGGCGCACCAGCGCGGTGCGCATGCCCGCAGTGACGGCCGGGCGCAGGTCGTTGTCAACACGGTCGCCGACGTAGAGGATCTCGTCGTTGGCGAAGGGGGTGACTTCTGCGACGCGCCGGAAGAACTCCGGGTCCGGTTTGCTGGCGCCCCAGTCATCGCTCGTGCCGATGAGGTCTACATCTTCGGAGAAGAGCTCACGGAGGATCTTCCCGGCGCGGACCGTCTGGTTGCCTGCGATACCGAGCCACAGCCCGTCGGCGCGCAGCTGCGTATGCGTCGGCCGGACGTCGTCATAAAGGTCCTCTTCGCCAAACGTCTCCGGTTGCCCGGCGGCTGCACGCTTCTCCCGCTCGTCATACAGGTCGAAGCCGGGTTGGAACTCCTGGAACGTCTCGCGATAGTCGCGGCCCTGGGCAATGACGGCGCCGAACATGGCATGGAAGGTGTGGCGAGGTACGCCCAGCCAGTCAGCCCACGTGCCGTACTCCCTCGTCTCGTCCACGAGGCATTCACCGACGTCGAAGACCACTGCGCGGATCATGGGGGTCAGGGTAACGGGCCTGCTGCGTCGCCCGATCGGTTCCGCACACCTGGGTGAGCTGATGCTCGCTACGCTCGCGCCCGGGCGGGCGTCGCCGTCGCAGGCACGCCGGGTCGGCTTGGCGGTTCACGGCCGGTGGGTGATTCAGGAGCGCGTCAGCAGGGTGGGGCACACAAGGTGGGTTCGGCGGCCAGTCCGCCGGTGGCAAGAGCACGCAGGCGCCGCGACGCCCGCTGACCACTCCCGGGGCACGGCAAAGGGGGCGGCACCCTCCGCACAGGGTGCCGCCCCCTCTTCCTGCGTGCCGGAACCGCCGCCGGATCGGTGAGGGTCGGGGATCAGCGGCGGCTCCGGGGTCGGTGGGTCAGCGGTGGTCGCTGCCCTGCGACTGGGATGCCGCCCGGCCCGCCTCCAGGCGCGCCACCGGAATCCGGAACGGTGAGCAGGAGACGTAGTCCAGTCCCACCTCGTGGAAGAAGTGGACCGACTCGGGGTCGCCGCCGTGTTCGCCGCAGACGCCGAGCTTGAGGTCGGGGCGGGTTTCGCGGCCGGCCTTCGCGGCGGCGGCGACCAGCGAACCCACGCCGTCCTTGTCGATGGTCTCGAAGGGGCTGACGCCGAAGATGCCCTTCTCCAGGTATGCGGTGAAGAAGCTGGCCTCCACGTCGTCGCGGCTGAAGCCCCACACCGTCTGCGTCAGGTCGTTCGTGCCGAAGCTGAAGAACTCCGCCGCCTCGGCGATCTGAGCGGCGGTCAGCGCTGCGCGCGGCAGTTCGATCATCGTGCCGATCGCCAGCTTCAGTTCCGTACCGGTCGCCGCCTGGACCTCCGCGATGACCCGGTCGGCCTCCTCGCGGACGATCTCCAGTTCCTGGACCGTGCCGACGAGCGGGATCATGATCTCGGCGCGCGGGTCGCCCTTCGCATTCTTGCGTTCGGCCGCGGCCTCCGCGATCGCCCGTACCTGCATCGTGAACAGGCCCGGGATGACCAGGCCCAGGCGTACGCCGCGCAGGCCGAGCATCGGGTTCTGCTCGTGCAGGCGGTGCACCGCCTGGAGGAGGCGCAGTTCGTTCTCGTGCGGCTCCTGACGGGACTCCGCCAGGGCGACGCGAACGGACAGTTCCGTGATGTCGGGGAGGAACTCGTGCAGCGGGGGGTCGAGGAGGCGGACCGTCACCGGGAGGCCGTCCATCGCCGAGAACAGCTCCACGAAGTCCTGCTTCTGGAGCGGGAGCAGCTCCTTCAGGGACTCCTCACGCTCGGCCTCCGTGTCGGCCAGGATGAGGCGCTCGACCAGCTCACGGCGGTCGCCGAGGAACATGTGCTCCGTACGGCACAGACCGATGCCCTGGGCGCCGAAGCGACGGGCGCGCAGCGCGTCCTCGGCGTTGTCCGCGTTGGCGCGCACCCGCAGGCGCCGCTTGCGGTCGGCGAACGCCATGATCCGGTGCACGGCCTCGACCAGTTCGTCGGCGTCCTGGGCACCCGCGTGCATCCGGCCCTCGAAGTACTCCACGACCGGAGACGGAACCACCGGCACCTCACCGAGGTACACCTTGCCGCTGGAGCCGTCGATGGAGATGAGGTCACCCTCCTCCACCACATGCCCACCCGGCACCGTCATCCGGCGCCGCTTGGTGTCGACCTCCAGCTCCTCCGCGCCGCAGACACAGGTCTTGCCCATGCCGCGGGCCACCACGGCCGCGTGGGAGGTCTTGCCGCCGCGGGACGTCAGGATGCCTTCGGCCGCGATCATGCCGTCCAGGTCGTCCGGGTTCGTCTCACGGCGGATCAGGATGACCTTCTCGCCGGAACGCGACCACTTCACCGCGGTGTACGAGTCGAAGACCGCCTTGCCGACCGCCGCACCCGGCGACGCCGCGATGCCCCGGCCGACCTGCTCGACCTTCGCGTGCTCGTCGAAGCGCGGGAACATCAGCTGGGCGAGCTGGGCGCCGTTGACGCGCTGGAGCGCCTCCGCTTCGTCGATGAGCCCCTGGTCCACCAGCTGCGTCGCGATCCGGAAGGCGGCGCCCGCGGTGCGCTTGCCGACGCGGGTCTGGAGCATCCACAGCCGGCCGCGCTCGATGGTGAACTCGATGTCGCAGAGGTCCTTGTAGTGGTTCTCCAGCGTCTCCATGATCTGCATCAGCTGGTCGTACGACTGCTTGTCGATCTGTTCCAGCTCCGCGAGCGGGACCGTGTTGCGGATGCCGGCCACCACGTCCTCGCCCTGGGCGTTCTGGAGGTAGTCGCCGTAGACGCCCTGGTGGCCGGAGGCGGGGTCGCGGGTGAAGGCGACGCCCGTGCCCGAGTCCGGGCCCAGGTTGCCGAAGACCATGGAGCAGACGTTGACCGCGGTGCCCAGGTCGTGCGGGATGCGCTCCTGGCGGCGGTAGAGCTTGGCGCGGTCGCCGTTCCAGGAGTCGAAGACCGCCTTGATGGCGAGGTCCATCTGCTCGCGCGGGTCCTGCGGGAAGTCCCGGCCGGCCTCGGTCTTGACGATCTTCTTGAAGCGGGTGACCAGCTTCTTCAGGTCCGCGGCCTCCAGCTCGGTGTCGACCGTGACCTTCTTGGCCTCCTTGGCCTTCTCCAGCGCCTCCTCGAAGAGGTCGCCGTCGACGCCGAGGACGGTCTTGCCGAACATCTGGATGAGGCGGCGGTAGGAGTCCCACGCGAAGCGTTCGTCGCCGGCCTGCTTGGCGAGGCCCTGCACCGACTTGTCGGACAGGCCGATGTTGAGGACGGTGTCCATCATGCCGGGCATGGAGAACTTGGCGCCGGAGCGGACGGAGACGAGCAGAGGGTCGTCCGCCTGGCCCAGCTTCTTGCCCATGCGCTGCTCCAGCGCGTCGAGGTGCGCACTCACCTCGTCACGCAGTGCCGCCGGCTCCTCGCCGCTGTCGAGGTAGACCTTGCAGGCCTCGGTGGTGATGGTGAAGCCGGGCGGGACGGGGAGGCCCAGGTTGGTCATCTCGGCGAGGTTCGCGCCCTTGCCGCCGAGGAGGTCCTTGAGGTCCTTGTTGCCCTCGGTGAAGTCGTAAACGAACTTCACGCCCTCAACGCTCGAACCAGCCTGAGCTGCTACGTGGGGATCTTTGTTTTCCGACACGGGTCCCAACTCCTTGAGGACGCGGTGGCTGCCCTGACGGCGAGGAACATACCCAGATCGAAGGCGTCTGGGTACGTCCACTTGCCCGTCATGCGCCTGTAACCAGTCGTCCGCCACCGGATCGAAAGTCAAAGCTTGGTAAGCGGCGACGGGCGGATGTTTTCACTTCTTGAACGCACGCCTACCCAGGGATCGGGATTCTCGCTCATATGAGCGGTCTGTAGCACGTCTGATTTCGATCGATGAACGATCAAGGGGTGGCACTCAGTGCCACCCCTTGGAGAAGTGCAGTCGCGCATGATCCGCTCATCTGAGCGCGACCCTTATCAAGGGTGGCGAGAATCACGCTGCCACAGGGGGCGAGATTTCACCATGCGGACGCCCGCGAGAGACCGCAACCGGAGCGACACACAGTCACACCCCGAGCGCCCGCAACCTCTCCTCCACCCGCTCCGGCGCGTACAGGTGCTCCACGACCAGTGCCCCCGCCCCCACCAGCCCCGCCCGCTCCCCCAGCCGCGAGGTCACGACGTCCAGCCGGGCCGTGGAGCGGGGCAGCGCCCGCTGGTACAGCAGCTCCCGTACGCCGGTGACGAAGGGAGTTCCGGCCAAGTCGCCCGCGATCATCAGCACCCCGGGGTTCAGCAGGGTCACGACCGTCGCCAGTACGTCCCCGACCCGGCGCCCGGCCTCCCGGGCCAGCCCCGTCGCCTCCGGATGCCCGGCCGCGAGCAGGTCCCGCACATCTGCGCCGGAGGCGGCCGGCACCCCGGCCTCGGCCAGCCGCCGGGCCACGGCGCCCCCGCTGGCGACGGCGGCCAGACAGCCGTAGGAGCCGCAGCGGCAGAGCGCATCCGCGCCCTCCGGCACCCTGATGTGGCCGATGTCCCCGGCGCCGCCGTCGATGCCCCGGTACAGCGAGCCGTCCACCACGACGCCCGCGCCGATACCCGTCGACACCTTGACCAGCACGAACGCCGAGCAGTCCGGGTAGCCGGTGCGCTGTTCGCCGTACGCCATGAGGTTGGCGTCGTTGTCGACCAGGACCGGCACCTCACCGGCGCCGGTGTGCTCGGTGAACGCCCTGGCCAGGCGGCCGCATATGTCGTAGCCGTCCCAGCCCGGCATGATGGGGGGCTGGATCACCCGGCCGGTCTCGCAGTCGACCGGGCCCGGCACGGCGAGACCGATGCCGCAGACCTCCTGCGCACCGCGCCCGGCCTTCTCCAGCAGCTCCGCGAACCAGCGGCCCAGCTCACCGAGGACCGGCTCCGGGCCGTCCTCGATGACCAGAGTGCCGCCGTGCTCGGCGAGGATCTCGCCGCTCAGCGTCAGGACGGCGGCACGCGCGTGCCGGGTGTCGAGGTCGGCGGCGCAGACCACCGCGTGGGCGTCGTCAAACTCCAGGGTGATGGAGGGCCGGCCGCCGAGCGGCGAGTCGACCGGGCCGCCGGCGCCCTCGCGCAGCCAGCCCGCGCGGAAGAGCCGCTCCAGGCGCTGGCCGACCGTGGCGCGGGAGAGGCCGGTGACCTGTTGGAGCGCACCACGGGTGGTGGCGCGGCCGCTGCGCACCAGCTCGAGCAGTTCCCCGGCGCTCGCCTGGCTCGCGCTCCGTCCAGCCATACCTGCGCACCCCCTTGTGTTTCTCAACCCTGCATTACATATTGGGTTTTGCGTGTTAAATAGACGTAACCCTACGGTAGCGATGGTCAAACCGGTCGCCTGGACGTCTTTCGGGGAGCCCCGAGTGGATCGCACTGCCCAGCTCACATTCCGTCCCGCCGCGCGGGAGGTTGTATACGATCCGGGCCCGGCACCGGATTCGCCGCATCTCAGGGCCGCACGCGTCCTGGAGGGCAACTGGACCGGAACGTCGACGGTGCCCTCGCGCGGCCTGTACCCGCACCAGTGGTCCTGGGACTCGGGGTTCATCGCGATCGGGCTCCGGCATCTGTCGCCGTTACGGGCCCAGACGGAGCTGGAGACGCTGCTGGCCGCGCAGTGGGGCGACGGGCGGATCCCGCACATCGTCTTCAACCCCTCCGTGCCGCTGGACGCGTACTTCCCGAGCCCCGACTTCTGGCGCTCCTCGACCGCGGGACGCGCTGCGGGTGCCCCGCGCACCGTACAGACCTCCGGCATCGTGCAGCCACCGGTGCACGCGCTGGCGGCCTGGCTGGTGCACTGCGCCGACCCGGGCCTGTCGCGGGCGCGCGGCTTCCTCGCCGGCGTGTATCCGCGGCTGGCGGCCTGGCACCGCTATCTGCTGCACCGGCGTGACCTGGGCGGGGGCGGGCTCGCGTCGGTCGTGCACCCGTGGGAGCAGGGGATGGACAACAGCCCCTGCTGGGACGCCCCGCTCGCCCGTGTCACCCCGGCCCCGGCCCGCTCCTTCCGCCGCGCCGACCTCACCCACGGCGCGCCCGAGGACCGGCCGACGGACCTCGACTACGGGCGGTATGTGCGGCTGGCGACGGACTACCGGGACCGGGGTTACGCCGACGGGGACAGCGCGTTCGCCGTGGAGGACCCGGCGTTCAACGCGCTGCTGATCGCCTCCGAGCACGCGCTGGCCCGGATCGCCCGCGAGCTGGGCGCGACAGGCACGGCCCGGCAGGCCCGCGCGGAGCGCCTGACGGGCGTTCTCATCGACCGGCTGTGGGATCCGGCGGAGGGGATGTTCTTCTGCCGGGACGTCCGAAGCGGCCGGGACATCCGAAACGGCCAGGACGCCCGCAGCGGCGACCTGATCCCCGAACGCAGCGTCTCCGGCCTCGTCCCCCTCCTCCTGCCCACCCTCCCCCGCCACATCGTCGCCGCCCTCGTGCGCACGCTCGCCGGCCCGCACTTCGGCGCCGGCACCCCGCTCGTGCCGAGCTACGACCTGCTCGGCGAGGCCTTCGATCCGCACCGGTACTGGCGCGGCCCGGCCTGGTTCAACACGAACTGGCTGCTGGATCGGGGCCTGAGGGTGCACGGCGAGACGGAGCGGGCCGGCGCGCTGCGCGAGGCGATGCTCGACACCGCCGACACATCCGGGTTCGCGGAGTACGTGGACCCGTACACCGGCGCGGCCTGCGGGGCCACCGGCTTCAGCTGGACCGCCGCGCTCACACTCGACCTGCTGGAAGCCAAGGTGGCCGACGCAACCAACGAAGCCAAGGGAGGGGACCTGGGATGACGAACCGGCATCATCTGCTCGTGCACGGCGGGACGTTCGCCGCCGTGGGCGACAGCGGGGACATCAGTGGTGTGCGGGGCGGCAGCTCCCCGGACGGGCTGTTCGTGCGCGACGGCCGGCACCTCAGCCGCTGGCAGCTCACGGTCGACGGCGCCGTGCCGGAGGCGCTGAGCCCCGTGACCGGCGGGGACACCACGCGCTGTGTGCTGGTCCCGCGGGGCGGCCGCCAGGAGCCGGCCGCGTACGCGCTCTTCCGTGAACAGGCCGTCGGGGACAGCTCGTTCGTCGAGTCGCTGCGCGTCACCAGCAACCGCCCGGTGCCGACCACGATCCGCCTCGCCATCACCGCCGACGCCGACTTCACCGACCAGTTCGAACTGCGCTCGGACCACCGCACCTACACCAAGCCCGGCGCCCTGCGCTCCCGCCAGGTCCTCGACGACGGCGTGGAGTTCACCTACCAGCGCGGCGAGTGGCGTTCCTGTACGACGGTGACGGCCGAGCCCCCGCCGGACGCCGTCGAGGAGACCGGCACCGGCGCGCGCCGCCTGGTCTGGACCCTCGAGCTAGAACCGCACGGCACGGCGGAGCTGACCCTACGGGTCGTGGCGCGCCCGCACGGCGAGAAGCGTGCGCTGCGCGTACCGCGCTCCCCCGCCGCCGTCACCGAGCAACTCCTCGACAAGGAGGGCAGGTTCGTCGAGGGCATCGCCTTCCCGACCGGCTGGCCGGAACTGGCGGCGGCCTGTGCGCGCGGCCTCGCCGACCTGGCCGCGTTGCAGGTGCCGGCCACCGGACCGGACGGCGAGGAGCTGCGCGTCCCGGCCGCAGGGGCGCCCTGGTTCCTGACCCTGCTCGGCCGCGACGCCCTGCTCACCTCCCTGTTCGCCCTCCCGTACCGGCCCCAGCTCGCCGCCGCCACGCTCCCGGCGCTGGCCGCGACCCAGGCGACCGGGACGAACGCCGAGTCGGTCGCCCAGCCCGGCAAGATCGTGCACGAGGTGCGGGGCGGCGAGCTGGCCCACTTCGGGCAGGTGCCGTACGGGCGTTACTACGGCTCGGTGGACGCGACCCCGCTGTTCCTCGTCCTGCTCGGGGCATACGTCGAGCAGACCGGGGACACCGGGCCGGCCCGCCGGCTGGAGCAGCACGCCCGCGCGGCGGTCGGCTGGATGCTGGACCACGGCGGGCTGACCTCGCGCGGCTATCTCGTCTACCGCGCCGACCAGGGCGGCCTGGCCAACCAGAACTGGAAGGACTCCCCCGGCGCGATCTGCTGCGCCGACGGCACCCGGCCGACCGGGCCGGTGATGGCGGCGGGCGCGCAGGGCTACGCGTACGACGCGCTGCGCCGCACGGCGTGGCTGGCCCGCGCGGTGTGGCGCGACGAGACGTACGCGGCGCTGCTGGAGCAGGCGGCCGGTGATCTGCGGGACCGTTTCCAGCGGGACTTCTGGATGCCGGCCCGCTCCTTCCCGGCGCTCGCGCTCGACGGCGACGGGCGCCAGGTGGACGCGCTGGCGTCGGACGCCGGGCATCTGCTCTGGTCGGGGCTGCTGGACAAGGAGTACGGCGAGCTCGTCGGCCGGCGGCTCCTCGAACCCGACTTCTTCTCGGGCTGGGGGGTGCGCACGCTGGCGGCCGGGCAGCCGGCGTACCACCCGCTGTCGTACCACCGCGGTTCGGTCTGGCCGCACGACAACGCGCTGATCACGCTGGGTCTGGCCCGCTACGGCCTGCACGACGAGGCCCGCACCGTCGCCCACGCCCTGGTCGACGCGGCGACCGCGACCGGGCACCGGCTGCCGGAGGTGCTCGCCGGGTACGGCCGGGACACGCATGCCGAGCCGGTGCCGTACCCGCACGCCTGCGAACGGGAGTCCCGCTCGGCGGCGGCGCCGCTGGCGCTGCTGACGGCGGTCGGGGGCGCGTAACCGCAGGTTCCTGACGGAACGGGTGAACGGAGTCCGGGGTCCAGCCGTACGACACTGCGGCGGACCCGTTCCCCCACGCCGGGTCCGCCGCTTCACAGTGCTTTCGTACGGAGGGACCCTCGGGTGGCTGTCTTCACGCGTCAACCGCAACACACGACCGACGACGCCCCGCAGCCCTCGGATCAGACCGCGGAACCCGCCGCCCCCGAAGGCCGCCTGGCCCGCTGGCGCGCCGCCCACCCCACCGCCGCCCGCGCCCTGCGCTGGACCGCGACCGCCCTCTCCGTCACCTTGGTCCTGTTCGCGCTGCTCGTGCCGAACACCCTCGCCGCCCTCGCGTGGGGCAAGTTCGTGCGGATCCCGGTGGAGGCGATCATCGGTGCCGCGGTGCTGCTCGTGCTGCCCCGCCGTCCCCGGCTGGTGGCGGCGATCGTCGCCGGGGTCGGGCTCGCCGCGCTGACCGTGCTCAACCTGCTCGACATGGGCTTCAACGAATACCTCGGCCGCGGCTTCAACCTGGTCCTCGACTGGGGTCTGCTCGACGACGCCCAGTCCTACATGAAGGACACCGTGGGCGGGGCGGGCGCGACCGGGCTGGCCATCGGGGCGATCGTGCTCGCCGTGCTGCTGTTCGCGGTCATGACGCTGGCGACGGTCCGGCTGAGCAACCTGCTCGTCCGGCATCGCACCGTCGCCGTCCGCTCGACGCTCGCCGCCGCCGTCGTATGGACGCTGGCGTATGCGCTCGGCGTGCAGTTCGCCGGGCTGCCGATCGCCTCCGACCATGCGGCGGCGCTGCTGGAGATCCAGGCGCGGCGGGTGCAGACCACGCTGCGCGACGAGGCGGCGTTCGAGCGGGAGGCGAAGGAGGACGTCTTCGGCAGCACGCCCGGCGACCAGCTGGTGCCGGACCTGCGCGGCAAGGACGTCCTCTTCACGTTCATCGAGAGCTACGGCCGCAGCGCGCTCGAGGACCCGCTGATCTCGCCCGGCGTGCTGAAGTCCCTGGACACCGGCGACAAGGCGCTGACCGAGGCGGGGTACGCCGCGAAGAGCGGCTGGCTGACCTCGGCGACCTACGGGGGCAGCAGCTGGCTGGGGCACTCCACGTTCCTGTCGGGCCTGTGGATCAGCAGCCAGCAGCGCTTCCGCACCGTCACCTCCGGCGACCACCTCACCCTCACCAAGGCCTTCCAGAAGACCGGCGACTGGCGGACCGTCGGTGTGGTGCCGGGTGTGCAGAAGGGCTGGCCGGAGGCGAAGTTCTACGGGCTGGACAATGTCTACGACGCCTTCCATCTCGGCTACAAGGGGCCGAAGTTCAGCTGGTCGACCATGCCGGACCAGTACGCGCTGGAGGCGTTCCAGCGACTGGAGCACGGCAAGAAGCGCGACCAGCCGCTGATGGCGGAGATCATCCTGACGTCCAGTCACCAGCCGTGGGCGCCGATTCCGAAGATGGTCGGCTGGGACGAGCTGGGCGACGGCTCGGTCTTCGACGGCATCGAGAAGGCGGGCACCGACCCCTCCGAGGTGATCGCCGACTCGAACCGGTCCAAGGAGGAGTACGGCAAGTCCGTCGCCTACTCGCTCACCAGCCTCACCCAGTGGCTGGAGCGCTACGGCACCGAGGACACCGTCCTGGTCTTCCTCGGCGACCACCAGCCCATCGCCCGGGTCAGCGGCCAGCGCGCCAGCCGGGACGTGCCGATCACGATCGTCGCCAAGGACCCGAAGGTGCTCGACAAGATCTCCGGCTGGGGCTGGACGGACGGCCTCAAGCCGGACCAGGACGCGCCGGTGTGGAAGATGAGCGACTTCCGGGACCGGTTCCTGACGGCATACGGCTCCAAGCCCAGCGGGTGATCAGCCGCCGGAGGTGTCCAGCTCCGCGTCCTCGCTGATCCCCGCACAGTCGTACGGGTCCTTCAGCCAGCCGTCCGGGAGCACCACCCGGTTGTTGCCGGACGTACGGCCGCGCGGGCCGTCGGCGCCGGTGGGCCAGGGCTGGTCGAGGTCCAACTCGTCCAGCCCGGAGCGGAGTTCCTCCAGGGAAGAGGTGATCGCGAGTCGCTTGCGCATCTCCGAGCCGACCGCGAAGCCCTTGAGATACCAGGCGACGTGCTTACGGAAGTCGATGACACCACGCGACTCGTCGCCGATCCACTCGCCGAGCAGGGTGGCGTGCCGGACCATGACGTCGGCGACCTCGCGCAAGGTGGGCTTACGGAAGTCGGCCCGTCCCTCGAAGGCGGCGACCAGGTCGGCGAAGAGCCACGGCCGCCCCAGGCACCCACGCCCCACCACGACCCCGTCGCACCCGGTCTCCCGCACCATCCGCAGCGCGTCCTCGGCCGACCAGATGTCGCCGTTGCCCAGCACGGGGATCTCCGGCACATGCTCCTTCAGCCGGGCGATGGCGTCCCAGTCGGCGGTGCCGCCGTAGTGCTGGGAAGCGGTACGGCCGTGCAGGGCGATGGCGGTGACGCCCTCCTCGACGGCGATACGGCCGGCGTCGAGGTAGGTGATGTGGTCGTCGTCGATGCCCTTGCGCATCTTCATCGTCACCGGCAGATCGCCGGCCCCGCTGACGGCCTCGCGCAGGATGGCGCGGAGCAGGTTGCGCTTGTACGGCAGGGCGGAACCGCCGCCCTTGCGCGTCACCTTGGGGACCGGGCAGCCGAAGTTCAGGTCGATGTGGTCGGCGAGGTCCTCCTCCGCGATCATGCGGACGGCCTTGCCGACGGTCGCCGGGTCCACGCCGTACAGCTGGATCGAACGCGGCCGCTCGGTCGCGTCGAAGTGGATCAGCTGCATGGTCTTCTCGTTGCGCTCGACCAGCGCCCGGGTGGTGATCATCTCGCTCACGAACAGGCCCTTGCCGCCGCTGAACTCCCGGCACAGGGTGCGGAAGGGCGCGTTGGTGATCCCGGCCATGGGGGCCAGGACGACAGGCGGCTGGACGGTGTGCGGGCCGATCTGCAGGGGCGTGGACATCTCTCCATTGTGCCGTGCAATGCGTTTGTAAAATTCATTAGTTAGTCGCACTATCGAAATCGGCGTAGGATGAGGCGTATGCCCGAGCCCGAGCTCAGCCAACGCCGCCGCCTGCTGGTCCTCGCGATCTGCTGTATGAGCCTGCTGATCGTGAGTCTCGACAACACGGTGCTGAACGTCGCCCTGCCCTCCATGCAGGACGACCTGCACGCCAGCACCTCGGGCCTGCAGTGGACGATAGACGCGTACACGCTCGTCCTCGCCTCGCTGCTGATGCTCGCGGGCTCCACCGCCGACCGGATCGGCCGCAAGCGGGTCTTCATCGCGGGCCTGATCGTCTTCACGATCGGCTCGGCCCTGTGCTCCGTCGCACCCAACCTGGACGCACTGGTGATCTTCCGCATGGTCCAGGCGGTGGGCGGCTCCATGCTCAACCCCGTCGCCATGTCGATCATCACCAACACCTTCACCGACCCGCGCGAGCGCGCCCGCGCGATCGGGGCGTGGGGTGGGGTCGTCGGAATCTCGATGGCGGCGGGACCGCTGGTGGGCGGGCTGCTGGTGGAGGCGGTGGACTGGCGGGCGATCTTCTGGATCAACCTGCCGGTGGGCCTCGCTGCGCTGCTGCTGACGCTGCGGTACGTCCCCGAATCCCGCGCCCCGAAGGCCCGGCGGCCCGATCCGGTCGGCCAGCTGCTGGTGATCGCGCTGTTCGGCTCCCTGACGTACGCGATCATCGAGGCGCCGAACGCGGGGCTCGCGACAGTACTGCCGTTCGCGGCGGTCGCGGTCATCGCACTGATCGGCCTGCTCTCGTACGAGCCACGCCGGGCGGAGCCGCTGGTCGACCTGCGTTTCTTCCGGTCGGCGCCCTTCAGCGGGGCCACAGTGATCGCCATCAGTGCGTTCGCGTCGCTGGGCGGGTTCCTGTTCCTGTCGACGCTGTATCTGCAGAACGTGCGCGGCCTGGACGCGCTGCACGCCGGACTGTGGATGCTGCCGATGGCCGCGCCGACGCTGGTGTGCGCCCCGTTGGCCGGGCGGCTGCTGGCGAGCGTGGGGCCGCGGCTGCCGTTGCTGATCGCGGGCATCGCGATGACCGCGAGTCCGCTGCTGTTCGCGGCGTTCGAGGGGGAGACGTCGAACGTCACGCTCTTCCTCGGGTACCTGCTGTTCGGTGTCGGCTTCGGCTTCGTGAACGCACCGATCACCAACACGGCGGTGTCCGGGATGCCGCGGGCACAGGCGGGGGTTGCAGCGGCCGTCGCCTCCACCAGTCGGCAGCTCGGGCAGACGCTGGGTGTTGCCGTGGTGGGCGCGGTCCTGGCGTCGGGGATCGGGGCGTCGTCGTACGCGGACGCGTTTGTGCCGGCCGCCCGGCCGGGGTGGTGGATTCTCGTGGGGTGCGGGGTTTCCGTGCTGGTGTTCGGTGCGCTGAGCAGCGGGCGGTGGGCTCGGGGGACGGCTGAGCGGACGGCTGAGCGGCTGGAGGAAGAGGAGGTTCGGCAGGTGGTGGGGGCGGGGGAACGTTCCTAGCCAGGGCCTGCGTTTCCTCGCGCTCGATCGGCCGAATCCGGCGACGCCCGGCCACAGGTTGGACAACTCGCCGTGAAGTGACCCCTGTTGATGTTGATCCTGCTGCACACTCCTTGCTGCCCGAAGAGACAGCCGGACGGGGACGCTGGAGGCGTCATGCCGCAGATCGACACGAGCAAGGTCAGCCGCTGGGATCAGCACGGACGCGAGCATGTCGTACGGGTCCAGCGCACCGGCGTGCAACGCACGATCAGGTGCGACACCTGCGGCTGGCGGCGGGGCGCGCAGTTTCTGCCCTGGCTGAAGGCGGAGGAGCATCTCGCCGAGGCCCACCAGGCGACGGTGGACCCGTCAGCCGCGTAGCCCTCGCACCAGCAGATCCACCACCGCGTCGAAGTCCTCCTCGATCCCCGGCTGCGCCCACTCCGGCGCATAGCAGGGGTCGTGGAAGCGCCCGCTGGCCTGGAACACCCCGCGGGCCGTCCTCGCCGGGTCGGCGGTGACGAAGACGCCCGCCTCGACGCCGGCCTCGATGATCCTGGTCAGCTGGGCGGTGAGGTCGGCGATGTGCTCGGGGACCGCCTCGCCGCTCTCGCCCGTCAGCACCATGTACGTGGCGAACAACTCCGGGTCGTCGCCCGCCTTGCGGCGCTTGGCGTCGAAGAGCGCCCGGAGCCAGTCGCGCAGCCGGGCCTCCGGGTCGCGCTCCTCGGCGACGATGCCGGCCAACGCCTCGGACGTGCGGTCCAGCCACCGCTTCGTCACCGCCTCCCGCAGCGCCGCCTTGGTGCGGAAGTGCCGGTAGACGCTGCCGTGGCTGACGCCGAGCGCGCGGGCCACGTCCACCACGGTGGCCTTGGCCGGTCCGTGGCGGCGCAGCACCTCCTCGGTCGCCTCGAGGATGCGCTCGGCTGTCAGGGTCTGGCTGGTCGCAGGCATGAGGTCGACCGTACCTGTCTCCCGGATCAGCGTTCGCTGTCGAGGTGTGCCATCTGCGGCGTCGGGTAGCGCTCGCCGGCCGCCGCGTCGGCGGGGACGGCCTCCTCGATCGCCCGCAGGTCGGCTTCGTCCAGCGTCACGTCCAGCGCGCCCAGCGCCTCGGTCAGCCGGTCCCGGCGGCGGGCGCCGACCAGGGGCACGATGTCCTCACCGCGGGCGAGCACCCAGGCGATGGCGATCTGCGCGACGCTCACACCCTTCTGCTCGGCGATCTTGCGCAGCGCCTCGACGAGGTTCAGGTTGTGCTGGAGGTTCTCGCCCTGGAAGCGCGGCGAGAGCGCCCGGAAGTCGTTCGCCGCGAGCTGCCGGTCACGGGTGAAGTGACCGGAGATCAGACCGCGGGAGAGGACTCCGTACGCCGTGATGCCGATACCCAGTTCCCGCGTGGCCGGCAGGATCTCGTCCTCGATGCCGCGCGAGATCAGCGAGTACTCGATCTGCAGGTCGCAGATGGGGGCGGTGGCGGCGGCCCGGCGGATCGTCTCGGCGCCGACCTCGCTCAGGCCGATGTGCCGGACGTACCCCTTCTCGACGAGCTCGGCGATCGCGCCGACCGTCTCCTCGATCGGTACGCCGGGGTCGATCCGGGCGATCCGGTAGACGTCGATGTGGTCGACGCCGAGGCGCTGGAGCGAGTACGCGGCGAAGTTCTTCACGGCGGCCGGGCGCCCGTCGTAGCCGCTCCATCCGCCGTCCGGGTCGCGCAGCGCGCCGAACTTGACGCTGATCTGCGCCTGTTCGCGGTGCGCGGCGGGGGCGGTGCGCAGGGCCTCGCCGATGAGCAGCTCGTTGTGGCCCATGCCGTAGAAGTCGCCGGTGTCGAGCAGGGTGATGCCCGCTTCCAGGGCGGCGTGAATGGTGGCGATGGACTCGGCCCGGTCCGCGTCGCCGTACAGCGCGGACATGCCCATGCAGCCGAGGCCGAGGGCGGAGACCTGGGGGCCGGTGGTTCCGAGGGGGCGGGTTCGCATGAGAACTCCTTGGGCTTGTTCCGGGATGCCTCCACTCTCGCATGACAGCTGACAGATTTCAATATCTGTCAGCTGTCAGTTGTCACCACCGGGGGCGGCGGCCCCACGTAAAAACGCCGGACGGGCTGAGAAAACTCAGCCCGTCCGGCGTTTGCGGACTTCGGAGAGGTCAGGCGCCGATCAGGCGGCCGGCCAGGTAACCCTCGATCTGGTCCAGCGACACACGCTCCTGCTTCATCGTGTCGCGCTCACGCACCGTCACCGCGTTGTCCTCCAGGGTGTCGAAGTCGACCGTCACGCAGTACGGCGTGCCGATCTCGTCCTGGCGGCGGTAGCGGCGGCCGATGGCGCCGGCGTCGTCGAACTCGATGTTCCAGTTCTGGCGCAGTGCCTGGGCGAGGCCCTTGGCCTTCGGGGACAGCTCCGGGTTCCGGGACAGCGGGAGCACCGCGACCTTCACCGGCGCGAGCCGGTGGTCGAGGCGCAGCACCGTGCGCTTCTCCATCTTGCCCTTGGCGTTGGGGGCCTCGTCCTCGATGTAGGCGTCGAGCAGGAAGGCCAGCATCGCACGGCCGACACCGGCCGCGGGCTCGATGACGAACGGCGTCCAGCGCTCGCCGGCCTCCTGGTCGAAGTAGGACAGGTCCTGGCCGGAGGCCTTGGAGTGGGCGCCGAGGTCGTAGTCGGTGCGGTTGGCGACACCCTCGAGCTCGCCCCACTCGTTGCCGCCGAAGTTGAAGCGGTACTCGATGTCGGCGGTGCGCTTGGAGTAGTGGGAGAGCTTCTCCTTGGGGTGCTCGTACCAGCGCATGTTCTCCTCACGGAGACCCAGGCCGGTGTACCAGTTCCAGCGCTGCTCCATCCAGTACTCGTGCCACTTCTCGTCCTCGCCGGGCTTGACGAAGAACTCCATCTCCATCTGCTCGAACTCGCGGGTGCGGAAGATGAAGTTGCCCGGCGTGATCTCGTTGCGGAACGACTTGCCCATCTGGGCGATGCCGAACGGCGGCTTGCGGCGCGAGGTGGTCTGCACCTGGGCGAAGTTGGTGAAGATGCCCTGCGCGGTCTCGGGGCGCAGGTACGCGATGGAGCCGCTGTCCTGGGTCGGGCCGAGGTGGGTGGACAGCAGACCCGAGAACTGCTTGGGCTCGGTGAACTGGCCCTTGTTGCCACAGTTGGGGCAGTTGATGTCGGCGAGGCCGTTCTCCGGGAGGTGACCCTTCTTGGCCTCGTAGGCCTCCTCCAGGTGGTCCGCGCGGAACCGCTTGTGGCAGGAGGTGCACTCGGTCAGCGGATCGGTGAAGGTGGCGACGTGACCGGAGGCGATCCAGACCTCGGGGGCGAGGATCACGGACGAGTCGATACCGACGACGTCCTCACGCGACGTCACCATGTAGCGCCACCACTGACGCTTGAGGTTCTCCTTGAGCTCGACACCCAGCGGCCCGTAGTCCCAGGCGGCGCGCTGACCGCCGTAGATCTCACTGCACGGGAAAACGAAGCCACGGCGCTTGCTCAGGCTGACGATGGTGTCGATCTTGTCGGCGGCCACGGTGCTCTCTTCATTACGACGACGGGCGACGAAGCGAGATGCTTCAGAGCGAATGCTTCAGGTTACCGGCGGGGAGTCCCCCTCAATCAAATCGGTCCGGCCTCCGGGCGTACCTCACCCCTTACCAGGGGCTTACCCGGGCCTCACCAGGCGCTTGTTGACAATCGTTTCCATAATTGGTGAAAATGACTGTCATGAACGTACGACGACCTCAGATATCCGGGATCGCGATCGCGGCAGCCACCGCGCTCGGTCTCGGAACCCTCTCCGCATGCTCTGACGACAGCTCCGCGGCGGGCAACTCGGACAAGTTCGACGTCGTCGCCTCGTTCTACCCGATGCAGTTCCTCGCCGAGCAGATCGGCGGGGACCATGTGAACGTCACCACCCTCACCGAGCCCGGCCAGGAGCCCCACGACCTGGAGCTCAGCACCAAGCAGACCGCCGAGCTCGGCGAGGCGGACGCGGTGCTCTACCTCAAGACCCTGCAGCCGGCCGTCGACGAGGCCGTCGACCAGTCCGGCGTCAAGACCAAGATCGACGCGGCCACGCTGACCGAGCTCGAGGACCACGGCAACCTCGAGGACAGCCACGAGCACGAGGGCGAGGAGCAGCCCTCCGAGGAGGAGCACGCCCTCGACCCGCACGTCTGGCTCGACCCGGTGAAGTACGCCGAGGTCGCCGAGGGCGTCGGCAAGGCCTTCGAGAAGGCCGACCCGGACAACGCGGCCGACTACCGGAAGAACACCGAGGACCTGGTCAAGAAGCTGGACGCGCTCAACACCGAGTTCGCGGACGGCCTGAAGAACAGCAAGACGAAGGTCTTCTTCACCAACCACGCGGCCTTCGGCTACCTCGCCGAGCGCTACGGCCTGACCCAGGAGGCCATCTCCGGCCTCGACCCGGAGAGCGAGCCCAGCCCGGCCCGGATCAAGGAGCTCCAGGAGGAGGCCAAGGCCGACGGCGTGACCACCGTCTTCTACGAGACACTGGTCAGCGACAAGACCGCGAAGACCCTCGCCCAGGACGCGGGCCTCAAGACGGACGTCCTCGACCCGCTCGAGGGCATCACCGACAAGTCCAAGGGCGACGACTACTTCCAGGTCATGGAAGCCAACCTCGCGGCGCTGGAAAAGGCCCTGGGAACCAAGTGATCGTTACGGAGGACGCCATGGGCGCCACGGGAGAGCCCGTCATATCGATGCGCGGCATACGCGCCGACCTCGGCTCGCGCCCCGTCCTACGCGGCATCGACCTCACCGTGCGCCACGGTGAGGTCGTCGCGCTGCTCGGCGCGAACGGCTCCGGCAAGTCGACGGCGGTACGCAGCCTCATCGGGCAGGTGCCGGTGAGCGCCGGCCGGATCGAGCTGTTCGGGACCCCGCAGCGCCGGTTCCGCGACTGGGCGCGGGTGGGCTACGTCCCGCAACGCACCACGGCCGCGGGCGGCGTGCCCGCCACGGTGACGGAGGTGGTGTCCTCCGGGCGGCTGTCCCGGGCCCGCTTCGGTGTGCTGCGCAAGGCGGACCACGCGGCCGTACACCGCGCCCTGGAGCTGGTCGGCATGGCGGACCGGGCGAAGGACTCCGTGGGCGCCCTCTCCGGCGGCCAGCACCAGCGCGTCCTGATCGCCCGCGCCCTCGCCTCCGAACCCGAGCTGCTGATCATGGACGAGCCGATGGCCGGCGTCGACCTGGACAGCCAGGAGGTGCTCGCGCGGACGCTGCGGGAGCAGGTCGCGGACGGTACGACGGTCCTGGTGGTCATGCATGAACTCGGCCCCCTGGAGCCCCTGATCCAACGGGCGGTCGTCCTGCGCGACGGCTGCGTCCTGCACGACGGACCGCCCCCGAAGGCGGTCGGCCAGCACGCGCTGCCCGGCCACGACCACGTCCACCCGCACGCGGCGCACGACGCCGAACCGATGCGCACGGGACTGCTGAGCTGATGGAATTCCTGAACTACGCCTTCATGCAGCGGGCCCTGCTCGCCGCCGTCCTCGTCGGCATCACCGCCCCCGCGATCGGCATCTACCTCGTACAGCGCCGCCAGGCCCTGATGGGCGACGGCATCGGCCACGTCGCGATGACCGGCGTCGGCCTCGGCTTCCTGCTCTCCTGGTCGCCGGTGTGGATGGCGACCCTGGTGTCCATCCTCGGCGCCGTCCTGATGGAGCTGATCCGCTGGTACGGCAAGACCCGCGGCGACATCGCCCTCGCGATGCTCTTCTACGGCGGTATGGCCGGCGGCGTGATGTTCATCAACCTCGCGCCGACCGGCTCCAACGCCAACCTCACGTCGTACCTCTTCGGATCCCTGTCGACGGTGAGCGAGTCGGACGTCACGGCGATCTGCATCCTCGCCGCGTTCGTCGTGCTGGTCACCCTGGGGCTGCGCCGGCAGCTCTTCGCGGTCAGCCAGGACGAGGAGTTCGCCCGGGTGACGGGCCTGCCGGTGCGGGCGCTGAACCTGCTCACGGCCATCACCGCGGCGGTGACGGTCACCGTGGCGATGCGGGTGGTCGGTCTGCTCCTCGTCTCGGCGCTGATGGTGGTCCCGGTGGCCGCCGCCCAGCAGCTCAGCCGCAGCTTCGCGGCCACGTTCGCGATCGCGGTCGCCATCGGGGTCGGCGTGACCATCGGCGGCACGATCACCTCGTACTACCAGGACGTTCCGCCCGGCGCGACCATCGTGCTGCTGACGATCGGCGCGTTCATCGTGCTGACCGCCCTGGCCACTCCGCTCGCCCGGCGCCGCGCGCGGGCGCTGGCCGCCGCACACCCCTCCGGGGACCCGGCGGAGTGTGCAATTCCGGCCAGCAGGGGTGCGCAGGACGAGATCAGCGTCTGACCACGCACAGTCCGGGCTGGCACAATGGCCCGGCAGACGCAACGCAAGGAGGCAACCGGTGACGACCGCTGGACCGCCCGTGAAGGGCCGCGCCACTCGGCAGCGCGCCGCCGTGGCGGCAGCCTTGGAAGAGGTCGAGGAGTTCCGCAGCGCGCAGGAACTGCACGACATGCTCAAGCACAAGGGCGACGCCGTCGGCCTGACCACGGTCTACCGCACCTTGCAGTCCCTCGCCGAGGCCGGCGAGGTCGACGTCCTGCGCACCTCCGACGGCGAGTCCGTCTACCGCCGCTGCTCCACCGGCGACCACCACCACCACCTCGTCTGCCGCACCTGCGGCAAGGCCGTCGAGGTCGAGGGCCCGGCGGTCGAGACATGGGCAGAGGCCATCGCCGCGGAACACGGCTACGTCAACGTGGCCCACACGGTGGAAATCTTCGGCACGTGCGCGGAGTGCGCGGCGGCCTGCGGCGGCTGAGGCCGCGGCGACGGCAGGTTCAGGGCAGCATGTCGCCGCGGTTCACGCAGGAGTAGGAGCCGTCGTCGTTCCGCCCCACGCTGTCGTAGGACCAGCAGTGCAGCATCGGCGCGAGCGTCCAGATCCGCACCGCCATGAGCACACCGAGGACGACGACGGCCCCCCACCCCGCATAGGAACGTCGCCCGGCCAGCGCCAGTCCGCCGACGGCGAGCAGCGCCGCGAACACCAGCAGGTACACGACGACCGGCGCCAGGTTCTCCCGCAGCCCCGGGAACGACTCCATTTCCGCCGTACTGCCGAAGCCGAAGAACACGACGAGCCCCGCGAAGGCGAAGACGGCCGCCGCCGCGCACCCGCGGACGACACGGGCGGCCGTCATACGCGGGACAGGTGACGGTCGAGCAGGGCCCGCAGGCGCTGCACGTCCTCCTCGGTGCGCAGACCGCGTTTGGGCGCGACCTCCAGGATCAGGATGTTCGGGTCGCGGCTGAGCAGCACCAGATGATCACGAGTCTCGCGGTAACCACGGAACAGCGACCAGCGCTGCGTCAGCGTGGTGTGCTCGGTCTCGACCGTGATCCCGGCATCGGACACCGTGGCCCGATACTCGCCCTGCCACGAGACGGTCCGGAACACATGGTTGGCCTGAATGCGGGGCGTGCCCCAGATCAGGACCGCGGTCAGCAGCGAAAGCGCGACCCCCGGCGCCGCATCCGCCCCTCCGAAGGCGAGGAACACGCCGAATACAGCGAACAGCACCGCGACCGCCCACCGCACCGGCGCCAGCCGCCGAATGCGGTCACGGACCTGGATGCCCCGGAGAATGTCGGCGCGTGTCGGCCGGAAGGCCAGCTCGACTGCGTCGGTGCCACTGTCCTGAATGATGTCCCGCCCCTGGTGAACCATGGGCGGAACCCTAACGTCCCGCGTCCCGGCGTCAGCTGTCAGGCTGCTTGCCCTCCATGGCGAGAAGCTCCTCGTTCGGAATCGCCCCACCGAACCGCCGGTCGCGGGAGGCGAATTCGAGACACGCCCGCCACAGGTCACGGCGGTCGAAGTCCGGCCACAGGACGTCCTGGAAGACCATCTCGGCGTAGGCGCTCTGCCACAGCAGATAGTTGGACGTACGCTGCTCTCCGCTCGGCCGCAGGAACAGATCCACATCCGGCATGTCCGGGTAGTACAGGTACTTCGCGAAGGTCTTCTCGCTCACCTTCGACGGATCGAGCCGCCCGGCCTTCACATCCTCCGCGAGCGCCTGCGCCGCATCCGCGATCTCCGCGCGCCCACCGTAGTTCATGCAGAAGTACAGCGTCAGCCGGTCGTTGCCCTTCGTCTGCTCCTGGGCGACCTGGAGCTCCTTCGCCACCGACTTCCACAGCTTCGGCATCCGCCCGACCCACCGCACCCGCACACCCAGCTCGTCGAGCGTGTCCCGCGTCTTACGGATGAAGTCCCGGTTGAAGTTCATCAGGAAGCGCACCTCGTCCGGTGACCGCTTCCAGTTCTCGGTGGAGAAGGCGTACAGCGAGATCGCCCCGACGCCCATCTCGATCGCGCCCTGGAGCACGTCCAGCACCCGCTCGGCCCCGACC
>NZ_JBQQCE010000170.1:0-19034 GCF_052245645.1 Streptomyces sp. KR55
GGCCGGGCATTGCCGGGGAGATGACCTTGCCGCGCACGAGGTCCGCGGAGCCCTGGACGAAAGCGGCCGGGGTGCCCAGGTCGAGCCAGTAGCTGTCGTCGATGACGCCGTGCAGGTGCGCACCGGACGCGAGCAGCTCGGGGAAGGTCTCGCGCTCCACGGAGACGACCCGGCCGGCGGGGATGTGGTCGATCACGGACCGGGTGAAGACGTAGCAGCCCGCGTTGATCTGGTCGGTGATGATCTCTTCCGGGGTCTGCGGCTTCTCCAGGAACGCCTGGACGCGGCCCTCGGCATCGGTGGGCACGAGCCCGAACGCCCGGGGGTCGGCCACCCGCTTCAGGTGCAGGGTTACGTCGGCTCCGGAGGCGCGGTGGCTCTCGCGCAGGGCGGCGATGTCCACGCCGGAGAGGATGTCACCGTTGAAGATCAGCACTGGCTCGCCGGGCGCGCTGCGCAGCCGTTCGGCGGCGTTGCGGATGGCCCCACCGGTGCCGAGGGCGGTCTCCTCGGTGACGTACTCCAGCTCCAGGCCGAGGCGGCTGCCGTCCCCGAACTCGGCCTCGAAGAGTTCCGCGAGGTAGGAGGTCGCGAAAACGATCCGGGTGACCCCGGCCGCAGCCGCACGCGCCAGCTGGTGCGTGAGGAACGGCACCCCGGCCACGGGGAGCAGCGGCTTGGGGGTGTGGCTGGTCAGGGGCCGGAGTCTGGTGCCCTGACCGCCCACGAGAAGGATCGCTTCAGTCATGTGTGTCCGCCTTGGGTTGCGGGGACGGGTGAAGGTGCGTGGGGGGATCTCTCCATTGCTCGGCTACTGGGCTGCGTCGCCAGGACCTGCGTAGTCGGAGGTGAAGCAGGCCTTGACGGCCTTCTCGGTCTGGGGGCGGCCGGCGAAGTCCAGACGGGACTGGGTCTTGTCGTCCGGGGGCGTGTTCGGGTCGTCGTCGAACCAGATCGACCACCAGTAGACGCCGCTCATCCGGCGCTCCTGGACGACCTGACAGACGGCCTCATACCAGGTGGCCTGCACGTCAGGGTTGACCGCCCTCTTCGTGTAGAAGTCGCCGGGCGCGTGGTAGGCGCCGTCCATCGCGCCGATACCGGCCTCGGCGATCGTGATGTTCGGCAGGGGGCCGGTCGCCTTCCTGTCCAGCCAGTCGTTCCAGCCCTCGACCAGGGTGTCGACGGGGGCGCTGTCCGGCACCTTGACCGGGAAGTACGCATCCACGCCGAGGTGGCTGACCGGCATGTTGATGCGGCCGGAGACGTAGTTGTCCCAGTTGGCGTCGTAGGCGACCTCGCCGGAGAAGGTCTTCTCGGCCGAGGCGACCAGGGAGTCCCAGCCGGGGTCGCCCTCCATGGAGTTCAGCTCGGTGCCGATCACGAAGGTGCTCGCCTTCGTCTTGTCGGCGACTTCGAGGTAGGGGGTAAGGAACTGCCGGTAGGACGCGAACCAGGCGGAGCGGGAGGCGGGTTCGATGTTGCCGCGCCAGCCGGTCGGCGGGTTCAGGGAGGCCTCGTCCATGATCGGCCGGAGCGTGGTGCGGAAGCCGGCCTCCTGGAACACCGTCAGCACGCGCTGCATGCGCTCAGGGGACGGCGTCTTGGCACCGGCCGTCAGGTCGTTGTTGAGGTGGGGCCATCGGTGTAGAAGGGGAAGGAGATGGACACCGAGTTCGCGCCCAGGCCGATCAGGTACGTCGCGTGCTTGCGGGCCTGGTTCTCGATGAACGTGGCGGACCGCTTCTGCTCCTCCTCCTCCCAGTAGAGCTGTACGCCCCACTGGGGCATGCCGGGCTTCCACGGCTTGGCCACCTGGAGGGTGGTGTCGGGGGACGACGAGGACGCCGTCCCGGAGGAGTCCTGCGCGGTGGTCGGCGGGGTGGTGCCGGAGCCGGAGTCGGAGCGGTCCAGGACGATGCTGGGCAGGGCCGAGCCCGATTCCCAGCGCACCGGGTGGTTGCCGAGCACGAAGGGGGCGCCCAGCACGAGGGTGAGGACGGTCACCGGGAAGATGGCGAGCAGGGGCAGCCGCGAACGCGAACGCTTCATCAGATGTGCTTCCGGGCGGTCAGGCGGGCTTGGCGATCACGACGAACTTGTTCTCCTCGCGCCGGACGAACTTCAGGAAGCCCTTGAAGCCGCCGAGCCCTTCCAGCACGGAGAAGACGGGAATGAGGACGACCACGACGATCGGCTCCCACCACTTGCGTCGGCCGCTGACCGACGCGAGCGCGTTCAGCCGCAGTCCCTCCCAGTACGTCCAGATGACGTAGGCGAAGTTGAGGGCCCACAGGATGACCACGGACTGGGTCACGGGGGAGGTGTTCATGTCGCCGACGAGGAGACCGATGCAGAGCACCGCCACGATGTGCTGGAGCGGGCCGAGGATCCAGGTGGCCACGCAGATCGACAGGAACCAGCGGTAGCGCCAGGGGACGGCTTTGTTGAAGCAGAGCGCCACCAGGCCCCATGCCCACCGGTCGCGCTGCTTGACGAAGTCGCGTGCGGTGGCGGGGGAGGCGCCGTAGCAGCGGCCGTTGAACCAGTCGCTGCGGCCGGGGTAGCGGCGGCAGAAGGTCAGTGCGAGGCGGGCGTCCTCGACGATCTCCTTGGGGCCGAAGTCCCAGCCGATGGTGGCCTCGATGGAGGCGCGCAGCACCAGCAGCTCGCCGTGCACACCGGCGGCCGGGGTACCCATGCCGGTCAGCGCGCGGAAGCGGGCGATGTCGTCGGCGGGACGCACCGCGTCGGCCAGCCACGTGAAGAGGTTGACGGCGGCCTCGCGGGGATACGTGAGGATGCCCTGGGCCATGTGCTTGGCCTCGTCGGGGTGGGCGCGGCGCTGCCGGTTGATGAACTGGGCGAGTGCGGAGGCGGTGTCGGGGCCGACGGCGGTGTCGTCGTCCATGTGCAGCACCCACACGTGGTCGAGGGCCTCGCCCTCATCGATGCGCAGCTCGTGGGCGTAGTGGTTGGCGCGCGCCTTGAAACGGGTGCCGTTGGCCGGGACGTACGCCTTGGGCACGGTGATCACCCGAATGAGCGGGTGCGAGGCGGCGAGCCGGTCGATGGCCTCGGCCGCCTCACAGCCCTCTTCCGTCAGCACGTCGACGCGCATGTACGGGAAGTACTCCGGCAGGTGCTCGACGTAGCTGAGGACCGAGCGCTCCAGAGCGGGGTACGTGTCGTGCCGGCCGATGGTCGGTACCAGGGTGATCAGGAAGTCCTCTTCGGCAGGCGCGGGCGGGGTCATCTGGTCGCTCTGCCGTACCCGGCGCCGGATGAGCAGGGCGCCCTGGATGCCGACCATCACGCCGATCACCGGCAGGGACCAGACGATGGTCAGGGCCCAGCTCAGCGGTGACGAACTGGGCCGGTAGGACCACAGGCCGAAGGCGACCAGCAGGACAAAGGGGAGTAGGAACGGCATGATGCCCGGCTTCCAGGACGCGGTGCGCTGGGCCAGCTTGGCATTGTGCCGCCGGTGCGGCACGCTCCCGTCGACCAGTGTCGATGCCATGACGAGTGCGGAACTCCCGTGAGATCGGTGGTGCGTTGAGGCAGCGACAGATCTCGGCCACGGCACGACACAGCGCACCGCGGCACTTTCACTCTGGGTTCCACGCCCCCCAACGCCTTCTTTGGCGCTATCGGCCACTCACCAGTCAGAAGCCCCCCCAGGCGCCTAAACCACTGGCCGAACAGGAGCACGATTCTCGCACGCATGCCCGTTACGTGGAACCGATGTGAGGAAGATGTGTTCAAAAGTTAATCAAGTGAAGTCTTGCGCCGTGATCGCGTAGGAAGAGTGGTAAGTCCGTTTCACATCGTCCGCGGTGTTCTTCTTCCGGGGCGCGGAGACGTTGTCGTACGACAGGGCCTGGCCCCACACCGTCCACAGCACCCAGGGCGTCCGGGCCAGGGTCCGGGGCTGGGCCGCGTTGAGCGGTACGTGGAAGGACTCGGAGACGATCCGGGGCCTGCGGTACTCCTCCAGGCCGCGGTACCACACCTCGGTCCAGGCTCCGCCGCCGAACGGGCGGGCCGGGGAGTCGCTGTAGTCGTCGACGCCGACGACGTCCACATATTGGCCGCCCGGATAGTACGCCCCGGGTTTCCGCCCGTAGGACCCGTCCCAGGAGTTCGGCGCCCACACGAAGATCAGGTTGTGCAGTCCGCGGCGGCCCACGAGGTAGTCGTACGTCAGACGCCACAGCCTCCGGAACGTGGCCGGGTCCTGGCCCGCCCACCAGAAGCCCCGGCCCGGTGCCGTGTTCATCTCGTGGTACGGCCGCAGCAGCACCGGCACCCCGCGGTCGGCGAGGTAGCCCAGGTGGTCGGCGAGGAAGCCGAGGTCGTGGAGCAGTGCCCCGTGCTCGGCGGTGCCCGGGGTGACGACCCGGGTGAACCAGCCGGGATCCCGTGCGCCGGGTGAGTTGCGGTGCTTGGTCTGCTCGAAGCCCTTGACCGGGCTGCCCGGGTACGGCTGGTGGAAGGAGAAGCCGACCAGGCCCGCCGGATCGCCGCCGTTGTGCGGCAGGGACACTTCGCCGCCGGAGGCGCAGTCCGTGTGCGTGCCCGAAGGGCGGTAGGAGCCGTCGGCCGGCCGGGGCAGGCCCGCCCACACACCGACCGCCAGGTCGACGGCGTCGTCGACGTACCCCCAGTACCGGCGGCAGCCCGGCCATGCGCTGGAGTAGGAGCGGGTCCGGCCCACCGCCCAGCCGGGTTGGCCGTAGCCCGGGCCGAGGTCCAGCTCGACGAAGCCCGGCAGCCGGCCGGTGATGTCCCGGACCTTGCGGTAGTAGTAGCCCGGCTGCTTGGTGCCCCGGTAGTCGCCGTACGCCGGGTTGTACCGCTCGTTGTGCAGCTCCACGTGCTGGCCGATCACCGTGCGGCTCGGCCGGCCCCGGCGCGCGTCGTTCTCCAGGCTCGCCAGCAGGGCGTACACCCGGCGCGCGGCAGGGGTCGCGTGCGGGTCCCGTCTCCGCAGGTCGGTGGGCACCGGCCGGTCGTTGTCGCCGCCCGTTTCCCCGTCCGGCCAGGCCGCCCATATCCCGAGCGGCGCGAGCAGCGCCGCGCCGGCCCCGGCGCCGATCAGCCCGAGGCGTCCGCGCATCCGCATCGCGTCACGTACCGGAGTGGGTGCGCGGGCTGGTGGGGCGCGTCACTCGTTGGCCGCCGCCGACGCCTGGGCCTCGCCGCGGCGGCGGATCTGGCGGAACGTGAACTCGGCCAGGTCGTCGCCGGAGGAGAAGACTTCCGTGTTCTTCGGCGTCACATCGTTGCCGTTGGTGTAGCCGGCGATCGTGAAGTAGGCGTAGCGGCCGTAGGAGTTGGTCGTCGTGCGGCAGACCGCGGCGTTGCAGAAGTCCTTGATCCCGCCGCCGGACAGGGACTTGACTCTGCTCTTGCTGTCGGCCTCGGCCTTGGCCTTGGTCGCCTGGGCCTCGGTGTCGAAGACGGCCACGCCGACCGTCACCGCGACACCGCCCTTGGTGTAGGTGACACGGAGCAGACGGGTGCAGTCGTTCGCGTCGAGGACCTTCGGCAGTGTCCCGCTGGCCGCGTTGGCGCAGCTCTTCGTGTCGGCCGTCGGGCCCTTCTTGTACACGGTCTCGCCCATGGTCAGCTGGGTGCCAGGGAAGAGCCGGTCCGCGCTGAGCGGGGCCTTGTCCTTGTTCTTGCTGGAGACGAAGTCCTTCGGGTCCAGCGGCGGCGGGGCGCTGGTCGGCGCGAACGACGGGGCCGTGGCGGACTCGCTCGGGAGGTCGGCGGTGGCCGGCAGCTGGGAGCTCGGCTGGTTCGAGGCCTGGCTGTCGCCGTTCGCCGAGACGACGGCCACGGCGACGGCAGCGCCTATCGCCACGGTGGCGAGTGCTCCGCCGCCGATGAACAGCAGTCTGCGGCGCTTGTTGCGGGCCTCGGACGCCTCGGCGAGAGCAGCCCAGTCCGGGCTCTGGCCACCGGCGTCGTTCCAGGGCTGCTGCGAATGCGGTTTCCAGGGATCCCACTGGGACTGGGGTCCCCCCTGCCCAAAGCTCATGGGGCGCATCTTAGACGGGCGCAAGGGTGTGCTGGTCCGTCTCAACCAGCCCTCGAGGTCCTAGCGTTCGCTCCATGAGGACGGGCAAATGCGGCATCTCCGGGTGGTTGGTGCGAAGGGCTTCGTGGCTGGTGCGGGCGGTGCTCGTCGACGTCGTGGTGGGGGTGCTGCTCTCCGGGGTCCCGGCGGCCTGCTCGTCGTACGGCTACTGCGTCCCGTTGGTGTCCCGCTGCTGGTCGCCGGGGTTGCGCAGGCGCCTGAGGCGGGCGGTCACGTTCTGTGTTGCGGCGATCGCGGTCCGGGGTGCGGGTGCGAGGCCCTAAACTGGGGGTCGAACAGGCTGCCGGGCGGTGTCGACCCGTTTTGACCGGGTGGGCGCGCCGCAGGTATCCTGCATGTTCGTTGTGTATTGGCTTGCTCATTCTCACGGGACGGGCCCTTACACCGGTCCACCGGGCCGATGACCAGCGACCCCACGTACGCGGTTTGCGTCGCCGCCGTGCGGTCCAGGCTGTCGTGATCGTTTCGGTGACCTTGTTTAGGACCATTCACTCGAAGCGAAGGCTACGAACCGTGCGTACGTACAGCCCCAAGCCCGGCGATGTGACGCGCCAGTGGCACGTCATCGACGCTCAGGACGTCGTCCTGGGTCGTCTCGCCACCACCGCCGCGTCCCTTCTGCGGGGCAAGCACAAGCCGATCTATGCGCCCCACGTCGACACCGGTGACTTCGTCATCATCATCAACGCCGACAAGGTGCACCTCTCCGGCAACAAGCGGACCCAGAAGATGGCGTACCGCCACTCCGGCTACCCGGGTGGTCTGCGCTCCGTCCGTTACGACGAGCTGCTCGAGAAGAACCCCGAGAAGGCCATCGAGAAGGCCGTCAAGGGCATGCTCCCGAAGAACACCCTGGGCCGTCAGATGCTCTCGAAGCTGAAGGTCTACCGCGGCGAGAACCACCCCCACGCTGCTCAGCAGCCGGTTCCGTTCGAGATCACCCAGGTCGCGCAGTAAGTCCGGCCACCCCCTAAGACCGAAGAGAATCTGAGGAGAATCGTGGCCGAGACCACTGCCGAGCAGCCGCTCGAAGAGCTTGACATCGACAGCTACACCACCGAGTCCGAGGTCCCCGTCGAGGGCGAGTACACCTCGGAGTCCATGGCCTCCCGCTTCGGCGAGCCCCAGCCGGCCGCCGGCCTGGGCCGCCGCAAGAACGCCATTGCCCGCGTCCGGATCGTTCCGGGCTCCGGCAAGTGGAAGATCAACGGTCGCACCCTTGAGGACTACTTCCCGAACAAGGTGCACCAGCAGGAAGTCAACGAGCCCTTCAAGGTGCTCGAGCTCGAGGGCCGCTACGACGTCATCGCCCGGATCGCCGGTGGCGGTGTCTCCGGTCAGGCCGGTGCGCTCCGTCTCGGTGTCGCCCGTGCGCTGAACGAGGCCGACGTCGACAACAACCGCGGCCCGCTCAAGAAGGCCGGCTTCCTCCGCCGCGACGACCGTGCGGTCGAGCGCAAGAAGGCCGGTCTGAAGAAGGCCCGCAAGGCTCCGCAGTACAGCAAGCGCTAGGCTTCGCTGCCTGCTGGTACGTACCCCGTACGTACTCCGAACGCCCCGGCGGCACGCCACTGTGCCGCCGGGGCGTTCGTTTATCACAGCCCACAGGCGTATAACGGCACAAGACGCTCAAAGGCTGGTGTGATCGGATGGCCAGGCATCGAATGCCTGGGACCCGGGAGCCATGTGCGCGGGCCGCACCCGCACGGCGACCGGAACTGACGCTTCCTCAGGAGGACAAGTGGGACGACTCTTCGGCACGGACGGCGTGCGCGGTGTCGCCAACGCGGATCTGACGGCCGAGATGGCGCTCGGTCTGTCGGTCGCGGCGGCCCACGTGCTGGCCGAGGCGGGCACCTTCGCAGGCCACCGGCCCACGGCGGTGGTCGGGCGTGACCCGCGTGCGTCCGGGGAGTTCCTGGAGGCCGCCGTGGTCGCGGGCCTCGCCAGCGCCGGCGTGGACGTGCTGCGCGTCGGCGTGCTGCCGACGCCGGCCGTGGCGTATCTGACGGGTGCGCTGGGGGCCGACCTGGGTGTCATGCTTTCCGCCAGCCACAACGCCATGCCGGACAACGGCATCAAGTTCTTCGCCCGCGGCGGGCACAAGCTCGCCGACGAGCTCGAGGACAAGATCGAGGCCGTGTACGAGGCGCACCGGCACGGTGAGCCATGGCAGCGGCCCACCGGGGCCGGTGTCGGGCGGGTCCGGTCCTACGAGGAGGGCTTCGGCCAGTACGTCGGCCACCTGCTCGACGTACTGCCGAACCGGCTGGACGGGCTGAAGATCGTCCTGGACGAAGCGCACGGCGCGGCCTCGGGGGTCTCGCCGGAGGCGTTCGCGCGGGCCGGTGCCGAGGTCGTCACGATCGGGGCCGAGCCGGACGGGCTCAACATCAACGACGGGTGCGGGTCGACGCACCTGGGGCAGCTCAAGGCCGCGGTCGTCGAGCACGGGGCCGATCTCGGTATCGCGCACGACGGTGACGCGGACCGGTGCCTCGCCGTGGACCACACCGGTGAGGAAGTCGACGGCGACCAGATCCTGGCCGTGCTCGCGCTGGCGATGCGAGAACGCTCCGCTCTGCGGGCCGAGACCGTGGTGGCGACCGTGATGTCCAACCTCGGCTTCAAGCTGGCCATGGAGCGGGAGGGTATCGCGCTGGTGCAGACCGCGGTCGGTGACCGGTATGTGCTGGAGGAGATGAAGGAGCACGGCTTCGCGCTCGGTGGTGAGCAGTCCGGGCACGTGATCATCCTGGATCACGCGACGACGGGCGACGGCACGCTGACCGGGCTGCTGCTGGCCGCACGGGTCGCCGAGACCGGTCGTACGCTGCGGGATCTGGCGGGCGTGATGGAGCGGCTGCCGCAGGTGTTGATCAATGTGCCGGATGTGGACAAGGCGCGGGTGAAGACGTCCGCGGATCTTGCGGCGGCGGTTGCCGAGGCGGAGCAGGAGCTGGGGTCCACCGGGCGGGTGCTGTTGCGGCCGTCGGGGACGGAGCCGCTGGTGCGGGTGATGGTTGAGGCGGCGGATATTGATCAGGCTCGGTCTGTGGCGGGGCGGTTGGCTGATGCGGTGAAGTCGGCGCTGGGGTAGTTGCTGGTTCCGGGTTCGGGGTGGGGGTTCTGTGCGCGGCGGGCTGCGGGTTTGTTGTGGCTTGTCGCGCAGTTCCCCGCGCCCCTTACGGGGCGTTGCTCTTCCCGCGTTGTTTGGACCAGAACCACTTCTGTGCCAGCAGTGTCAGGGTGCCGGCGAGGATGATGCCGAACAGGTTGAGCAGGAGTTGCTCCGTGGAGCCCCAGGTCTGGCCTGTGTCGCCGTAGCTCAGGGCTACGGCCGCGTTGGCGGCGGCCGGGACGGTCGTCACGGAGATGGCCACGCCGACCATGGCGCCGGACTTCGCGGAGGTCAGGGAGAGGGTGCCGGCGGCGCCGGCGAGGACCGCCACGACGAAGGAGAACCAGTCGGGGGCGTAGACGAAGCCGGTCTGCGGCCGTTCGCCCTCCAGTTGCTCCTTGGTGAACAGTCCGACGGCGTCCATGAAGAGGCTGAAGCCCACCGTCACCGCCATCGCCACCGCGAAGCCCACGAGCAGCGCGATCAGTGAGCGCAGGGCGAGGTGCGGCCTGCGCTGCACCACCGCGGTGGAGATGCCCGCCAGCGGGCCGAACTCCGGGCCGACCGCCATCGCGCCCACGATCAGGATCGCGTTGTCGAGCACCACACCGCAGGCCGCGATCATCGTGGCCAGCGTGATGAACGCGAGGTACGTGACCGACAGTGTCGACTCCTCGTGCGTCGCCTCCGTCAGGTGCTCCCACAGCACGGCGTCCGCGGGCTCGCCCGGAGCCTCCTCCTCGGCCTTCTCGGCCCGCTTGGACAGGGAGAGGTCGATGTTCTCGACGGCGATGGAGCCGGTGTCGTCGAGGCCCATCTGCTGCAGTCCGGTGAGCAGCTCGTCGCCCGCCTCACGCGCCACGTCGCACATGACGACGTCCCCCGAGGGGTTGCGGGCGGCGCCCGGCATCACGACCAGGTGCGTGGTGCCGACCGTCTTCTCGATCAGGCGGATCACGTCCCTGGTCTTCTCGGACGGCGTGATCAGGCGCAGATGCAGCATGGCGGCAGCGTAACGGTCAGAGCTTGCGCAGGCTCAGGCGCTGCACCTTGTGGTCCGGGCCCTTGCGGATGATGAGGGTGGCGCGGCCGCGGGTGGGAGCGACGTTCTCGACGAGGTTGGGGCGGTTGATCGTGCGCCAGGTGGTGCGGGCGTAGTCGAGCGACTCCTCCTCGGAGACCTGGGTGTACTTGCGGAAGTACGAGGACGGGTTCTGGAAGGCGGTCGCGCGCAGTTTCCTGAACCGGTTGAGGTACCAGCTCTCGATGTCCTCGGTGCGGGCGTCGACGTACACGCTGAAGTCGAAGTAGTCGGCGAGGCCGACCCGGGTACGGCCGTCCTTGCCGGGGAGGGCGGGCTGGAGGACGTTCAGGCCCTCGACGATCAGGATGTCCGGGCGGCGGACCACGAGGCGTTCGCCGGGGACGATGTCGTAGATGAGGTGCGAGTAGACAGGGGCCGTCACCTCGTCCTTGCCGGCCTTGATGTCGGCGACGAAGCGGGTCAGGGCGCGGCGGTCGTACGACTCGGGGAAACCTTTCCGCGACATCAGGCCGCGGGCCTGGAGCTCCTTGGTGGGCAGCAGGAAGCCGTCCGTCGTCACCAGCTCCACGCGCGGGTGCTCGGGCCAGCGGGAGAGCAGGGCCTGCAGGAGACGGGCGACCGTGGACTTGCCCACGGCCACCGAGCCGGCGACGCCTATGACGAAGGGGGTGCCCGACTGCGAGCCTTGTTCGCCGAGGAAGGTGTTGAGCGCGCCTCTGAGGCCGTCCGTGGCGCCGACGTAGAGGTTGAGGAGCCGCGACAGCGGGAGGTAGATGTCCCGCACCTCGTCGAGGTCGATGACATCGCCGAGACCGCGCAGCTTCTCGACCTCCTCCGCGGTGAGCGGCAGCGGCGTCTTGTCCCGCAGCGCGCTCCACTCCGAGCGGGTGAGGTCGACGTAGGGAGTCGCCTCCGGCCTGGGCCGGTGGGCGCTCCGGGGCATCGAGGAGACCGGAGAGATCACAGTCCATTGTTACGGGAGTACGAACGGACGGTGGGGTGGGATCCGTCACGCCGCTCCCGGGTGCTGCTCGGCGGGGCGGTCCGTTTCGGTGTTCGTACCGGCGTGGGAATTTCCGAATTCGGGCACGCTACGACCGGTTCGGCGCCGGAAACGACCGTAGGCTGCCGGTCATGTGCGGAATCGTGGGATACGTGGGAGCGCAGTCGGCGCTCGATGTCGTGACGGCCGGGCTGAAGCGGCTGGAGTACCGGGGATACGACTCGGCGGGCGTCGCCGTGCTCGCGGACGGCGGACTGGCGGCGGCGAAGAAGGCCGGGAAGCTGGTCAACCTGGAGAAGGAACTGGCGGACCGGCCGCTGCCGACGGGCACGACGGGGATCGGGCACACGCGGTGGGCCACGCACGGCGGGCCGACGGACGCGAATGCGCATCCGCATCTCGACAACGCCGGGCGGGTTGCCGTCGTGCACAACGGGATCATCGAGAACTTCGCCTGTCTGCGGGCGGAGTTGGAGGAGCGGGGGCACTCGCTGACGTCCGAGACCGACACCGAGGTCGTCGCGCATCTGCTGGCCGAGGAGTTCTCGTCGTGCGCGGATCTCGCGGAGGCGATGCGGCTGGTGTGCCGACGGCTGGAGGGGGCGTTCACGCTGGTCGCGGTGCATGCCGACGAGCCGGATGTGGTGGTGGGGGCGCGGCGGAACTCGCCGCTGGTGGTGGGCGTTGGAGAGGGCGAGGCCTTTCTCGCCTCGGACGTCGCCGCGTTCATCGCCCACACGCGGTCGGCGATCGAGCTGGGTCAGGACCAGGTGGTGGAGCTGCGCCGGGACGGGGTGACGGTGACCGGCTTCGACGGCCGGCCGGCCGAGGTCCGGTCGTACCACGTCGACTGGGACGCGTCGGCCGCGGAAAAGGGGGGCTATGACTACTTCATGCTCAAGGAGATCGCCGAGCAGCCCAAGGCGGTCGCCGATACGTTGCTGGGGCGCATCGACGCGGCCGGCTCACTGACGCTGGACGAGGTGCGGATCCCACCAGGGGTGCTGCGGGAGGTCGACAAGGTCGTCATCGTGGCGTGCGGTACGGCCTTCCACGCCGGGTTGATCGCGAAGTACGCGATCGAGCACTGGACGCGGATTCCGTGCGAGGTGGAGCTGGCGAGCGAGTTCCGCTACCGGGATCCGATCCTGGACCCGCAGACGCTGGTGATCGCCATCTCCCAGTCCGGCGAGACCATGGACACGCTGATGGCCCTGCGGCACGCCCGCGAGCAGGGATCCAAGGTGCTGGCGATCTGCAACACCAACGGTTCGACGATCCCGCGCGAGTCTGATGCGGTGCTGTACACGCATGCTGGGCCGGAAGTGGCGGTTGCCTCGACGAAGGCGTTTCTGACGCAGTTGGTGGCCTGCTATCTGGTCGCGCTGTATCTGGGGCAGGTGCGGGGCACCAAGTGGGGGGACGAGATTCGCGCGGTCGTCCGGGACCTGTCGCAGATCTCCGGTGAGGTCGAGCGGGTGCTGGGGACCATGGAGCCGGTACGGGAGCTGGCGCGCACGCTGGCTCACAAGAACACGGTGCTGTTCCTGGGGCGGCACGTGGGATATCCGGTGGCTCTCGAGGGCGCGCTGAAGCTGAAGGAGCTCGCCTACATGCACGCCGAGGGGTTCGCGGCGGGTGAGCTGAAGCATGGGCCGATCGCGTTGATCGAGGAGGACCTGCCGGTGGTGGTGGTCGTGCCGTCGCCGCGGGGGCGGTCCGTGCTCCACGACAAGATCGTGTCCAACATCCAGGAGATCCGGGCGAGGGGTGCGCGGACGATCGTGATCGCGGAGGAGGGGGATGAGGCGGTGGTGCCGTATGCGGATCACCTGATTCGGATTCCGGTGACGCCGACGTTGCTGCAGCCGCTGGTGGCTACGGTGCCGCTGCAGGTGTTCGCTTGTGAGCTGGCCGCCGCCCGGGGGAACGAGGTGGATCAGCCTCGGAACCTGGCGAAGTCGGTGACGGTGGAGTGAGTCTTTAGGGCGCTGAGGAAGGCGGTGAAGGCTCCGGTCGGGAAGGTGAGGGTTGCCCTGGCCGGGGTCTTTGAGTCGCGGATGGCTATGTGGGTACGGCGGTCGGAGATCTCCACGCATGAGTCGCCGTCGCCGGGACCGGAGTAGGACGATTTCCGCCAGTTGTCGGGGGTGTTCACGGACTACCTCACAGCTCTTTCGCCAACCTGTGGATGAAATCGCGTGACCGCTCGGGAAGGAGCGCCACGGTCTCCACCTTATGAAAGAGCGCCCGAAAGGCGCCGAGCTGGGCTTCGGAGTCGACGAAGGCGGCGCCGTGAGGGCCATCGCGTACGACGGTGTCCAGCTTGGGCAGGGCGCCTCCCGCATACGTCATCGCACTCGTGGCGCCGGCGAATCCCTCCAGTTCAAAGGGGATGACGCGTACGGTGATGTGGTCTGCTTCGGAGAGTTCGACGAGGCGGGCGAGCTGAGCTCGGGAGGCAGCGCGGTCGCCCACCATGATGCGCAGCGCTGCCTCGTGGATGACGGCTTCGTACGGTGTGGGAGCCGGGCCTTCGAGGATGACCTTGCGTCGCATCCGGTGCTGGACACGCAACTCCAACTCTTCTGAGGGGAGTTCAGGGACCCTGTAGGCGTAGACCGCACGGGCGTACTCCTCCGTCTGGAGCACGCCGGGGATGTACAGGAACTGGGCCTCCCGTAGGAACGTGGCGTGGTGCTCCAGCTCGGACAGGTCGAGGAAGGGCGTGGGCAGGGAGCCCCGGTACTCCTCCCACCAGCCACGTGTCCGGTCGGTCGCCATCGCCACGAGGGCGTTGACCAACTCCTCATCCGAGCAGGCGTAGTTGGAGGCCAAGCGGCGCAGACGCTGCTCACTCACGCCGGTGAGGGCGGACTCGATCTGGTTGATCTGTGCGGAACTCACCCCGAGCAGTGCCGCCGCCTCGCGGCCCGTAAGACCTGCTGCGTCACGCAGTCTGCGCAGCTCGATACCCAGGCGCATCTGGCGCGCTGTTGGTTCGCGCCTCAATCCCGCCATGAACTGCTCCTCGGCTCAACGCGCCTGCAAGCGCGACTCGTTCGGGGTCAGATTACGCGATCCGCTTGCTGAACCTATAAATCCAGGTCTACTTTCAGTGATGCGACGCACACGCTACGGCCGGAAGCGCACCGCTCCGTCCTGCCATGACGGCTGCGGCAATGACACCGCCCGATGATCGCGACTCCCCACGACCCGAACGGAGTTCACGCATGCCCGAAAATGAACCCTGGGAGTACACGCTCTACATCCCGAACGACGTCCGAGCCGTCACCGTCAGCCGCCGCACCCTCCGCCTGATCCTCACCATGCACGGGCTGATCAGCCTCGTGGACACCGCCGAGCTCCTCGCGACCGAGCTGGTCGCCAACGCCGTACGCCACACCAAGGGGCCCGCTGCACTGCGCGTGCGCTGGTCGGCCGGCGTGCTGCGGATCGGAGCGTGGGATGCCGATCCCGAACCGCCCGAGCCGCCGCGGTCGTTCGACCGTGTGGCCGAGCTGGAGGAGGGGCGAGGGCTGGCGCTGATCCGGGCCTGTGCCGACGTATGGGGCTGGCAGCCGCTGGTGAGAGACGGGGATCGGGGCAAATTCGTGTGGTGCGAGTTGGCCGCGGCGTGAACCCGGAACTGCAAGAGGAAATCTCGGGGATGGCCACATCACTGGTGGCAGCCATCACCATGGGGCTCCCACCCGAGAAAGCCATGGCCGAACTCCACAGAAGGTTCAAGCAGATCATCAAGCGGGAGGGTCTGTCTCCTGGGGAGATCGCGTATCTGCGGGGAAAGATCGAGAAGTGGCCACCGGGATACGCCGAGCAGTGGGCCTCCGGTTACTCCGTCGGCCTGGCGAACGAGAAGGCGAAGGGGACTTTGGCCGTGCTGGAGGTGCGTGGCATCCCCGTACCGGACAGTGTGCGCGAGCGCATCACCACCTGCACCGATCTCGACTGCATGGACGCCTGGCTGAAGCGTTCCCGCACGGTCGAGCGGGCGGATGATCTGTTCGCCGACGACCCGGACGTTCCACAGGAGAAGCCTGGCTTGGACTGATCCACGGGTCTGTTGCCCAGCCGTTGGCGGTGGTGTGACGGTCGGGGCCGCCCACTTCTTTGCCAGTGTCGTGCTTCCACGGCCCGCGTCAAGGGCGCTTCGCGTCGGCTGCGCCGATCGGCCTTCGGCCGACCCTTGACCCGGTCCGTTCCAGCACGGGGAGGAAGCGAGCGAGCGGCCCGGAAAGGCGGGTGGCCGAGGCAGGCGGTCACCTCCGTCGGTTGCGGGGCTGGCCGGGGTTGGCGGGCGCAGTCTCGCCTCGCAGGCACGCCGGGCGGCCCCGACGGCCACCTCACCACCGACTGCCGGGCAGCGGACCCCGGCCTCGCCCTTTCGTCGCCGTAGGGTGCTCCGCATGAGCATCATCGGGGTCGGTATCGACGTGGCTGAGATCGACCGGTTCGAGGCGTCACTCAAGCGGACGCCCGGGCTGGTCGACCGGCTGTTTCTGCAGAGTGAGTTGCTGCTGCCCAGTGGCGAGCGAAGGGGCGTTGCCTCGCTCGCCGTGCGGTTCGCCGCCAAGGAGGCGTTGGCCAAGGCACTGGGTGCGCCGGCGGGGCTGTACTGGACGGACGCCGAGGTGTTCGTCGAGGACAGTGGGCAGCCTCGGCTGCGGGTGATGGGGACCGTGGCGGCTCGGGCGGCGGAGTTGGGCGTGCGGTCGTGGCATGTGTCGCTCAGTCATGATGCCGGAGTGGCCTCGGCCGTTGTCATCGCCGAGGGGTGAGACAGACGGCCGAGGCCGAACCCCGCGTCAGCAGATCGACTGGCTGCTGTTCACCAGCGTGTTGTTGCGGAACGTGGTGTTCGTGCCGCAGGGGCTTTCCCGGATCGCGGAGTTGGTCACCGTCAGGTTCTGGATGGTGATGTCGGAGTTGTTCGGGAACTCCGAGCGGGCCGCCAGGCGGATCTCGCCACCGCCGGTGACGCTGCCGCTCTGGGCGGCGATGTTCAGGTTGTAGCAGTTCTCGATCAGGATCGAGTTGTTGCCGGTGTTGGAGATGTTCACCCGGTCGATGACCGCTCCGCCGCTCTCCGAGACGCAGAAGACGCCGCGTCCGCCGCCTCGGGCGATCACTTCGCCCACGCGGATGTTGGTGGGATAGCCGCTGCCCACCCGGCCGTTGCGGTTGGCCATGCGGAACGCGGCGTACCCCGTGCCGGTACCCGCGCCCTCGGCGTCGACCTTGGTCACCGTGGCGTTGATCGTCTGGTTCAGCAGCAGTCCCGATTCGCCCACGTTGCGGGCGGTGACCGTGCCGATGGTGATGCCGTCCACACCGTACGTCTCGACCGCGTGGCTGCTCGCACCGGAGACGTAGACGTTGTCGATGCGGACGTTGCGGGTCCACTGGCTGGTGTCGCCCCGGTTGTCGATGCGGATGCCGAGGCCGGCCGACAGGCGCATGTCGATCTGACCGAGGATCACGTTCTGGACGTTGCGCAGGAAGACGCCGTACAGCGGGCTGCCGGTGACGTTCAGGTGCTGGACCTCCACGTCCCGGGTGCCGCGGGAGTAGACCGGCGCCTGGTCGCCGGAGCCCGTGCCGGTGACGTTGATCGTGCCGCAGACGTCGAGGACGGTGTAGCTGGGGAGGGAGATGCGGGATCCGGCGGACATCGAGCCCGAGCCGCGTACGACCACTCGTTCCTTGGCGGTACGGCCCGCGGTCAGGCTGTTGACGGCTGCCTGGACCGCTGCCCGCATGTCGGTGCCCGTGTGGACGACGCTGCCGCCGCGCCGGGCGGTCCAGGTGCTGCCGCTCTGTACGGCCTCCGCCTGGTACGAGCCCTCTCCGCAGGCGGCGGCCGCCCGGGAGGGAGCGGCGGTGGCCGGGGTGGGGGCGGTGAGCGTGCCTGCGGTGGTGAGGAGGGCGACCGCGCCGGTGGCGGCGAGAAGTGCGGCTCTGCGTCCCATGGGGGTTGGGTCCTCTCGTCGAATCGTTCGACTGAATCGATTCATCCTGTGGGGGCCGGTGAGTTTGGCAACGCGGTGGCTAAGCGTCAATGGGTGCGACGAGGTTGTTGATGTGGGGGAGACTCGGGCGTATGCGGACTGCGTACGGCGTGGAGACGGTCAGGGCAGCTGAACGGGACTTGATGGCGCGGCTTCCGGAGGGGGCGTTGATGCAGCGGGCGGCCGCCGGGCTCGCCGCTGCCTGCGCGGACCTGCTGGGGCGCGTGTACGGCAGCCGGGTCGTGCTGCTGGTCGGCAGTGGGGACAACGGGGGAGACGCGCTGTATGCCGGGGCCCGGTTGGCCCGGCGGGGTGCGGGGGTGACGGCCGTGCTGCTGTCGCCCGAGCGGGTCCATGCGGGTGGGCTCGGGGCGTTGCGGCGGGCGGGGGGTGTCGTCGTAGGGGTCGGTGGCGCCGAGGAGTTGATCGGGCGGGCCGACCTCGTTATGGACGGGATCGTCGGGATCGGGGGCAAGGGCGGGCTCCGGGCGGAGGCGGTGCCGCTGGCGGAGGCGGCGGCGCGGGGGCGGGCCGCTGTGGTCGCCGTGGACCTGCCGAGCGGGGTCGATGTCGACACCGGGGAGGTGCGGGGGGCGGCCGTACGGGCCGATCTCACAGTGACGTTCGGGACGCACAAGCCGGGGCTGCTGGTGGATCCGGCGCGGGAGTACGCCGGGGCGGTGCGGCTCGTCGACATCGGGCTGGAGCTTCCTGCCGAGGCCGAGTTGGAGGCGTTGCAGCACGCGGATGTGGCGGCGCTGCTGCCGGTGCCGGTGTCGGAGAGCGACAAGTACCGGCGGGGCGTTGTGGGGATCGCCGCCGGATCGGCGCGGTATCCGGGCGCCGCGGTGCTCGCCGTCGCCGGGGCCCTGCGGGGTGGGGCGGGGGCCGTGCGGTATGTGGGGCCGGCCGGGGATGCGGTGATCGCGCGGTTCCCGGAGACGCTCGTGTCCGATCAGGGGCCTCGGCGGGCGGGGCGCGTGCAGGCGTGGGTCGTCGGGCCGGGGGCCGGGGACGACGCGGGGACGGTGGCCGAGGTGCTGGCGGCCGACGTGCCGGTGCTGGTGGATGCGGACGGGCTGCGGCTGGCCGACGCCGGGGCCGTACGGGGGCGTGGTGCGCCGACGTTGATGACTCCGCATGCCGGGGAGGCGGCGGCGTTGCTGGGGGTTGCGCGGGAGGAGGTCGAGGGGGCTCGGCTTGCGGCGGTGCGGGAGTTGGCGGGGCGGTATGGGGCGACCGTGCTGTTGAAGGGGTCGACGACGTTGGTTGCGGGTGCGGGGGGTGGGCCCGTGCGGGTGAATCCGACGGGGACTCCGTGGCTTGCCACGGCTGGGAGCGGGGATGTGCTGTCCGGGCTTGCCGGGTCGTTGCTGGCGGCGGGACTTTCTACGGTGGATGCGGGGAGTGTGGCGGCGTATCTGCATGGGCTGGCCGGGCGGTATGCGGCGGATGGGGCGCCGGTGGGGGCGCATGATGTGGCGGGGTCGATTGGGGGGGCTTGGCGGGATGTGTGTGGGTGAGTTGGTGGCCGTGGGGTGGGTGGGGTGCGTCACCCGGCGACTGAGTGGGTGACTGCCTGGACAGTGGGGGCGGGTGGGTGCGCAACCCGGCGCTTGCGGGTGCCTCCCCCACTCTCGGCTTCGCTCGAGCGGGGGGACCCCCATCGCCCACCCGTGCCGCCCTGGGGGTCCCCCAGGCCCTTAAGGCACTGGGGGAGGCACGAC
>NZ_JBQQCE010000171.1:0-18916 GCF_052245645.1 Streptomyces sp. KR55
GACGAACTCGCCCTGCACGACGACGACGCCGGTCTGCGCGCCCTGGCCGCGCCCGTGCTGGCCCGCTTCCCGGCCGACGCCGAGGGCGAGGCCGAGCTGGCCGCCGCCGTGCGGGACGCCTTCGAGCCCCGGCCATGGCGGCTGTGGGCCGAGGATCCGCGCGAATCGATCGGCACGCGCGTGCGTGCCGCACAGGAAACCGGCTGCTTCGACCGATGGCAGCGGCAGATGCGGCCCACAGGGCCCCGTCCGGGCTGGAGTGTGCAGGCGGTGTTCGAATGGGCCCAGCAGGGCCTCGAACGCGGTGCCTCGCTCCATGTGCCCGCCGCCCGCTGCCTGACGGCCGTCGCCGGCCCCGAGGACCGGCCCGAGATCGTCCAGGCCGCCAAGGACGGCACCGAGGGCGCCCGCTGCACCGCCCTGCGCTATCTCGCCGACAGCAACGATCCCGACGCCCTCGACCTGATCGAGGCTGGCGTCGCCACCGGCTCGGCGCCGGTCGTGGAGGCTGCCCTCGACGCCTTCGAGCGGATGCGCAGCGTCGCCGCCGTCGACCGGGCCCGCGGCTGGGCGCGACGGCCCGATCCGCTGGGCGCCGCCGCCGGACGCATGCTCGCCTGCCGGGGCGGGGCCCACGACAGCGACCTGGTCCTCGGAGCCCTGCGCGAAGCCGTACGGGGCGAAGGGCCGGACGCACCGACGCTGTGGACCCTCGTGGACGGCGCCGGACGGCTCGGCATCGGCTGTGCCGCACCGGTTCTGCGCCATATCTACCGCGAGACCGCCTCGTCCCACCTCCGCGGCAGGGCCGCCCGCGCGCTCGCCGCCACCGATCCCTCCTTCCCCGCGGGCTTCGCCGTCGAGTGCCTCTGGGACTGCGAGGAGACCACCCGCGAGCTCGCCGCCCGACACGCCGAGACAGGCGACGCCCGGGTCGTCGAGCAACTGCGTCGGCTCGCCGCGGACCCGGCCGAGGAGGCGGAGGTCCAGACGGCGGTACGCAGCCGGATCGGGCCCGACGCACCCGCTGTGTGAACGACGCGATGGCAGGCAGCCGGACCGGACCTGGCGCACCTGCTGAGGGAACTCGGACCTGCCGGGCCCGACGGCTGAATTCGGACGCGACGGGCCCGCAAAGTGAACGTGGGATGACTCACCGGTCAGAGGCGCATGGACGCGGCCTGACCTGCTCGAGTGCGCAGCGCAACGCTCATGGATCGTTCCCCGTTCGGAAAGATCGACGTTGACGCGGCCACGTCCAGCGCGGCGACAACACCCGTATGCGTGTCGTCATCGTGACCGAATCCTTTCCCCCCGATGTGAACGGCGTGGCCCACTGCGCGCTCCAGACCGCCCGACACCTCGTCGATCGCGGTCACGCTCCCCTCGTCGTCGCACCGGCCCCCGCTCCGGGCAGCAAGGCAGCCGCCGCTCTCGCGCCGTGCCCTGTCGTCCACGTCCCCTCCCTACCACTCCCGGGCTATCCCCAGGTCCGCGTCGCCCTCCCCAGCCGGCGGCTCGCCGCCGCGCTCCTGGCGCACCAGGCCGACATCGTGCATCTGGCCAGCCCCTTCATCCTCGGCGTCCGCGGCATGGCCGCCGCCGCCCGGCTCGGCCTCCCGGCCGTCGCCGTCTACCAGACCGACCTGGCCGGCTACGCCCGTACCTACGTGGGCGCCGGCGAGGCCGCGGCCTGGCGGCGCATCCGCTCCGTCCACGCTGCCGCCGACCGCACCCTCGCCCCCTCCAGCGCCTCCCAGGCCGACCTGGAAGCCCACGGCGTGCCCCGAGTGCACCTGTGGCGGCGCGGTGTCGACACCGTGCGCTTCCGCCCCGACCTCCGGGACGACGCACTGCGTCGTGAACTCGCCCCGAACGGCGAGCTGATCGTCGGCTATGTCGGGCGGCTCGCGCCCGAGAAGCACATCGAGCTGCTCTCCGGGGTCTGCGGCCTGCCGGGCGTGCGGGTGGTGATCGTCGGCGACGGGCCGAGCGGGCCCGGTCTGGCCGAGGCGCTGCCCGGCGCGGTCTTCCTGGGCCGCCGCGGCGGCGACGACCTCGCCCGGATCTTCGCCTCGCTGGACATCTTCGCCCACACCGGCCCTTTCGAGACCTTCTGTCAGACCGTGCAGGAGGCCATGGCGAGCGGTGTCCCGGTCGTCGCGCCCGCCGCCGGCGGACCGCTGGACCTGGTCGACCACGGCCGCACCGGGCTGCTCGTCCCGCCGCGCGACGCGGACGCCGTCACGGAGGCCGTACGGACCCTGGCCGCCGACCAGGGGTTGCGCACCGCCTACGGGGCCGCCGCGCGAGCCACCGTCGAGGGCCGCACGTGGGCCGCCATCGGCGACCAGCTCATCGCCCACTACGAGGCCGTGCTCCAGGCCCGCAGGCCGGCGGTGGCGGCATGAACAGCGCACTCCGTATCGTCCGGCTGGCGAACTTCGTCGCCCCCGCCTCCGGGGGGCTGCGCACCGCGCTGCGCGAGCTGGGCAAGGGCTTCAAGGTGGCGGGCCACGATCCCGTCCTCATCGTGCCGGGTGAGAAGCACAGTGACTGCGAGACCGAGCAGGGCCGGGTGATCACCCTGCCCGGCCCGGTGCTGCCCGGCACCGGCGGCTACCGCGTGCTCATCGACAAGCGGCGGGTCGCCGCCCTCCTGGAGGAGCTCGCCCCCGACCGCCTCGAGGTCTCCGACCGTACGACGCTGCGGTGGACCGGCAAGTGGGCCCGCCGCGCCCGGGTCCCCGCCGTGATGGTCTCCCACGAGACCGCCGACGGCGTGCTGCGCACCTGGGGCCTGTCGGAGAACCTGTCCCGGCGCGCCGCCGACGCCCTCAACGTCCGTACGGCCCACACGTACGCCAAGGTCGTGTGCACCACCGAGTTCGCCGAGCGGGAGTTCATGCGGATCGGCGCCCGCAACGTCGTACGGGCCCCGCTGGGCGTCGACCTGATGAACCGGCGTCCCACCCTGCGCGATGCGGCGCTGCGCGACACCCACGCGCGCGCGGACGAGAAGCTGCTCGTGATGTGCTCCCGGCTGTCCGTGGAGAAGCGGCCCGGCACCGCGCTGGACGCCCTGGAGGCGCTGCGCGGGCGCGGCGTGCGCGCGGTGCTCGTGGTGGCCGGAAACGGCCCGCTGCGCGCACGGCTCGAACAGCGGGCGCAGGAGCGCGACCTGCCGGTGACCTTCCTCGGGCATGTCGCCGACCGCAGCCTGCTCGGCGCGCTCCAGGCCTCCGCCGACGTGTGCCTGGCCCCCGGACCCGCCGAAACGTTCGGGCTCGCCGCACTGGAGGCCATGGCCTGCGGCACGCCCGTCGTGGCGAGTGCGTCCTCTGCGCTGCCGGAGGTGATCGGATCCGCCGGCGCCACCGCGGCGGACACCGGGGACGCCTTCGCGGACGCGGTGGAGATGCTGCTCGACCGTCCCGAGCGCGAGCGCCGGGAGGTGGCACGCGCGCGTGCGGAGTGCTTCGGCTGGGGCACGGCGGTGGACGCCTTCCTCACCGCGCACGACGCGGCAGTGCCGACGCGTCCCTTCGTGCGTGCGGAGGGCGCGGCATGAGACCGGTCCGTTACGTCGCCCTCGGGGACTCGCTGACCGAGGGGGTGGGCGATCCCGTGGGGAATGAGTGGCGCGGCTGGGCCGCGCTGCTCGCCCGCGGGCTCTGCGAACCGCCCGTCGAATTCACCAACCTCGCGATCAGCGGGGCACAGACGCGGGACGTGCTGGAGACCCAGCTGCCCGCCGCACTGGCCCTGCGCCCGGACGTCGCGTCCGTCCTCGTCGGCGTCAACGACACACTGCGCCGCACGTTCGACATCCACAACGTCGCCGAACGCCTCGACAAGGTCTACGCGGCCTTCACCCGGCAGGGCACCGCCGTGCTCACCGCGTGTCTGCCCGACCCCGGCGCGATGCTCGGGCTGCCCGGGGTGCTGGCCACACCGCTGGCCCGGCGGCAGCGGGCGGTCAACACCGTGGTCCACGCGCTCTCCGAGCGGTACGGGGCCCTGCACCTGCACGCGGCCGAGGGCGACTGGGTCGACGACCGGGCGATGTGGAGCTCGGACCGGCTGCACCCCGGGGAGCGGGGGCACCGCCAGCTGGCCATACGGTTCCACGGGCTGCTGGCGGACGCCGGCATCGCGACGGGGACCGCGCCCCGGCCCGAGCCCGAGTTCCCGCCGCCCACCAGGTCCGCGAGCCTGCTGTGGCTGGCCACTGCAGGTACCGCCTGGGTGGTCCGCCGGTGCAACGACCTGCTGCCCCAGTTGCTGCGCCTCGCGGCCGACGAGATGCGCCACCGCGCGAGGGGGACCAGCGGCCGGCTCGACCTGCGGGCGGCACAGGCGGTGTCCAGGGCGCTGGCCTCGCTGTCGGCGCCCGAGCCGAGGCCGTTGCCGGAGCATCGGCCGATGCCGGGGCAGCGGTCCGTGCCGGGGCAGCGGTCCCTCTCGGAGGGGCTGTCGGTACCGGAGCAGCAGCCCGAGCCGGAGGCGGCGTAGCGCACGCAGGGGGTTGCGGGAGTCAGCGACGGCGTACGGCAACGAAGCGGACCGGGGTGCCCGGCACCGCCTGCGCGGCTGCCGGGAGATCGCTCGCGCCGACGACCGCGATCACCGGGTAGCCGCCGGTGGTGGGGTGGTCGGCGAGGAAGACGACCGGCCGGCCGTCGGGCGGGACCTGGACCGCTCCCAGGACCACGCCCTCGCTGGGGAGTTCACCGGGGAGGGCCCGCTCCAGGGCGGGTCCCTCCGTGCGCAGCCCGATGCGGTTGCTCGCGGCGGACACCCGGTACGTGCGGGACGTGAACGTGCGTACGGCCGCCGGTGTGAACCAGTCGTCGCGGGGACCGAGGGTCACGTGCAGGACGAGCTCGGCCGGGGGCGCCGGCTGCGGGGCGACGTCCACGCGCGCGTGGGGGCCGACCGGGTGCCCCAGGGGAAGCACGGCACCGTCCGTGAGCGGTGGCGGGCCGAGCCCCGACAGCAGGTCGGTGGAGCGGCTGCCGAGGACCGGCTCGACGGCGATACCGCCGGCGACGGCCACATAACTGCGCACCCCGGAGACAGCCGCGCCGATGTCCAGGAGCGTCCCGGCGGGCACCCGCACCGGCGCCCCCCAGGCGGCCGGGCGTTCGTCCACCGTGACCGGGCACGGGGCGCCGCCGACCGCCACGGTGACCGCAGAACGTGGCCGTAGCGCACAGCCGTTGAGGGTGGTCTCCAGGACGGCCGCCTCGGGCGGATTGCCGGCCAGCCGGTTGACGAGCACCGCCGCGGGTGCGTCGAGCGCCCCGGAGCGGGGCACTCCGAGGTGGGCGTGGCCTGGGCGGCCCAGGTCCTGGACGGTGGTCAGCGCCCCGGCCCGTACGACGGCGAGCGCGCGGTCGGTCATTCAGCCACCGCCGGTCCCGCCGCGCCAACCGGTCCAGCAGCTCCGGTCTGCCGCACCGGTCCGGCTCGTCCCACAGGTCCCACCTGCACGAAGTGCACGCGTGTGCCCGGTGACAGCAGCGCGGCCGGCACGCGCGCGTGATCCCACAGCACGGTGTCCGTGGTGCCGATCAGCTGCCAGCCGCCCGGCGACGAGCGCGGATACACGCCCGTGTACGGGCCCGCCAGCGCCACCGCACCGGCCGGGACGGCCGTGCGCGGTGTGGCCCGGCGCGGGACGTCGTAGCGCTGTGGCAGGCCGGTGAGGTAGCCGAAGCCGGGGGCGAAACCGCAGAAGGCGACGCGGAATTCGGTGCCCGCGTGGATGCGGGCCACCTCCTGCTCGTCGACGCCCCAGTGTGCGGCGACGTCGGCCAGGTCCGGGCCGTCGTAACGCACCGGGAGTTCGACGACCTCACGCGCGCGTGGGGGAGCGGGCGGCACCTCGGCGGCGGCCAGTTCGGCAGCCAGGCGCACCGGGTCGGCGAGGCCGTCGAGGAGGACGGTGCGGGCCGCGGGGACGATCTCACGGACCGACAGCGCGCCCTCCGTGCGGCGGCGCAGCAGCTCCGCGTGCAGCGCCTGTGCCTCCTCGCCCGAGGACACCTCGACGAGCAGGGCGTCGTCGCCGACGGGCAGCGCCCTCATGCGAAGGCCTCCACCCGGACACCTGACTCCTCCAGCCGCTCCCGCACCCGGCGGGCCAGTTCGACGGCGCCGGGCGTGTCCCCGTGCAGGCACAGGGAACGCGCGCGTACCTCGATGGGTGACCCGGAGTGCGAGCTGACCACGCCCGAGCGGGCCAGGCCGACCGAGCGCTCCACGACGACCTCCGGGTCGGTGACCACGGCGCCCTCCCGGCCGCGCGGCACGAGGGTGCCCTCGTCGGTGTACGCGCGGTCCGCGAAGGCCTCCGTGACGGTCGGGAGCCCCGCCTTGGCGGCCAGCTCCAGCAGCCGCGAGCCGGGCAGCCCCAGCACGGGCAACGTGACGTCCGCGAGGAGCACGCCGTCGACGACCGCGCCGGCCTGCTCCTCGTCGTGCACCACGCGGTTGTACAGCGCACCGTGCGGCTTGACGTACGCCACGCGGGCACCCGCCGCCCGTGCGAAGACCTCCAGGGCGCCGATCTGGTACGCCACTTCGGCCGCCAGCTCGGCGGACGGGACGTCCATCGCGCGCCGCCCGAACCCGGCCAGGTCCCGGTAGGAGACCTGGGCGCCGATCGTCACCCCGCGCGCGGCGGCCAGCTCGCACACCCGGCGCATGGTGGCCGCGTCCCCGGCGTGGAAGCCGCAGGCCACGTTGGCGCTGGTGACAACGGACAGCAACTGCTCGTCGTCGGTGAGCCGCCAGCGGCCGAAGCCCTCGCCGAGGTCGGCGTTCAGATCGATCGCGGTCATGGTCCCCTCTGGTGGTCAGGCCACGCGGTACTGCTCGTCGCGGGCGTCGGTCAGGAACATCTGGCCCGGTGCATGGGTGATGGCGAACGGCGGTCGGGACGCCATCACCGCGGCCTGCGGAGTCACCCCGCAGGCCCAGAACACGGGGATGTCGTCCGCTTCGGCGTCCACCGGGTCGCCGAAGTCCGGGCCGGCCAGGTCGTCGATGCCGAGCCCCGACGGATCGCCGCAGTGCACGGGGCTGCCGTGCACTGCCGGGAGCAGGCTGCTCTCCCGGATCGCCGCCGCCAGGTGCTCGGGCGGCACGGGACGCATGGACACCACCAGCGGGCCGTGCAGCCGTCCCGCCGGCCGGCACTGACGGCTCGTGACGTACATCGGGACGTTCCGGCCCTGCTCGATATGGCGGATCGGTACGCCCGCGCCGGTCAGCGCCCACTCGAAGGTGAAGCTGCAGCCGATCAGGAACGACACCAGGTCCTCCCGCCAGTGGCCGAGCACATTCGTCGGCTCGTCCACCAACTCGCCGTCCCGCCACACCCGGTAGCGCGGCAGGTCGGTGCGCAGGTCCGCGCCGGCCGCCAGCACCGTCGTCCACGAGCCGGCGTCCGTGACGTCGAGCACCGGGCAGGGCTTGGGGTTGCGCTGGCAGAACAGCAGCATGTCGTACGCCCAGTCCGCGGGCACCGAGATCAGGTTGACCTGGGTGTGGCCGGCCGCGACCCCGGCCGTCGGGCCGGTCAGTCCCGCGCGGAAGCGGGCTCGGGCCGTTTTCGGGCTCCACGCGCGCGCGTGCTTGTCGACAAGGGTCAGCGGACGGTCCTCCGTGCGGTTCACACCAGCTCCTTCCCGCGCGTCTCGGGCAGCCCGAGCAGCGCCAGCGCCGCGAGTCCGTAGCCGACGGCACCGAAGACCAGCGCGCCGCCCACGCCCCAGCTGTCCGCCAGGAAGCCGACCGTCGTGGGGAAGACGGCACCCACCGCGCGACCGGTGTTGTACGTGAATCCCTGCCCCGTGCCCCGCACCGCGGTCGGGTACAGCTCGCTCAGGAAGGAACCGAAGCCGCTGAAGATGGCCGACATGCAGAACCCGAGCGGGAAACCGAGCACCAGCACAAGGGTGTTGGCGCCGCTGGGAATGTTCGCGTACGCCAGGATGCAGACGGCCGACAGCAGCGCGAACAGCCAGATGTTGCGCCGGCGGCCCAGCCGGTCGGTGAGGTAACCGCCCGTCAGATAGCCGATGAAGGCGCCGGAGATGAGGAACGTGAGATAGCCGCCGGTGCCGACGACCGACAGATCGCGCTCCGTCTTCAGATAGGTCGGCACCCAGGTCGCGAGCGTGTAGTAGCCGCCCTGGACGCCGGTGGAGAGCAGCACGGCGAAGAACGTGGTGCGCAGCAGACCGGGCGCCTCGGCCGCGCCCGGCCGGAAAATGGCCGCAAATGAACCCTTTTGCGGGTTCTTCTTCCGTACGGCGACCGCCTCCGGTGCGTCGTGCACCCGGCGTCGCATCCAGATGACCAGCACCGCCGGAAGCGCGCCGGTCCAGAACATCACGCGCCAGGCCAGGTCGTCGCCGAGGTACGAGAAGACCAGGGTGTACACGATCACGGCCAGGGCCCAGCCGACGGCCCAGGAGCTCTGGATCACTCCGAGGGTGCGGCCGCGGTGCTTCGCGCTCGCGTACTCGGCGACCAGGATCGCGCCGACCGCCCACTCGCCGCCGAAGCCGAGCCCCTGCAGGGCCCGGAAGACCAGAAGAGTCTCGTAGTTGGGCGCGAAGCCGCAGGCCACGGTGAAGACGGCGTACGTGATGACCGTGATCATCAGCGCCTTGACCCGGCCGATCCGGTCCGCCAGCACCCCGGCCAGGGCGCCGCCGACCGCGGAGACGACGAGTGTGACGGTGGTGAACAGGCCTGTCTGGCCGCTGTCCAGGCCGAAGTACGCGGCCAGCGCGACCATGCTCAGCGGAAGCGTGAAGTAGTCGTACGAGTCCAGCGCATAGCCGCCGAACGCGCCCGCGAAGGCGCGGCGGCCCCGCGGGCCCAGGGCGTGCAGCCAGGCGAACGCGCCGTCGTCGGCGGTGTGTTCACCCGCCCCGGGGCGGGTGTCGGTGGTCAGGGCCTGCGGTGGAGGGGTCGTGCTCATGGGCACCTCGCAGTGGGAGGACGGAGGGTGCTTGAGGACTGAGCCGTGCCGTGCGGAGGCGATCGGTGCCGCGGTGGGGATGGGCGGCGCCGTTCGTAGCAAGGTAGAGGATCGTTGAACGATCCCTCAATACTCATGTTGTTTCGTTCTTGTATCTGCGATTGAATTCCGGGCATGGCAGAGCAGCTGACCGGACTGGCCGACGACCGCGCCCTCCTGGGGCGTACCAGCACTGCCGAACGGGTCTCGGACATCCTCAGGAGCCGCATCGCCGAGGGGTACTTCCCGCCCGGCGCCCGGTTGTCGGAGGACAGCATCGGCGGAGCGCTCGGGGTCTCCCGCAACACCCTGCGCGAGGCGTTCCGGCTGCTCACACATGAACGTCTGCTGGTCCACGAGCTGAACCGCGGCGTCTTCGTGCGGGTGCTGGCGGTGGAGGACGTCGAGGACATCTACCGCACCCGACGGCTCGTCGAGTGCGCGGTCGTCCGCGGTCTGGGCGAACCGCCGTACGGCCTCGACGGCCTCGCGTCGGCGGTGACACAGGGGCAGCGGGCCGCCGTCGAGAATGACTGGAAAGGCCTGGGTACGGCCAACATCCACTTCCACCGGGAGCTGGTCGCGCTCGCCGGCAGTGAGCGCACCGACGAGCTGATGCGCAGCGTCTTCGCCGAACTGCGCCTCGCCTTCCACGTCGTGGACGACCCGCGCCGGCTGCACGAGCCGTACCTCATGCGCAACCGCCAGATCCTCCAGGCGCTGCAGGCGGGGGACCGGGTCGAGGCCGAGCGGCTGCTGGAGACCTACCTCGACGACTCGCTCAAGCGGGTCGTGGAGGTGTACCGGCGTCGGGTGGGCGAGGACGACTAGATCGTTCACCGTCGTCGGTGTGACAACCGTGACGCAGGGGCGCATCTGCGTCGTTTGGGTCGTTGTCAGACCGAGGACCTAATCTGTGCACCGTGACTTCGCCTGTATCGACGGACAGTGTTCCGCCCCAGTTCAGCGCGGGGCCGCGACCCGCTCCGGGTCCGGCCGCCGACGAGGGACTGGCGCGGCGGCTGCGCGCGCTCGCGTGCACCGCGCCGCTGCACGATCTCGATGCGCGCAAAGCCAACCTCGCCGGCGAGTACGCGGTGTACGGCATGGCGGAGGTCGCCCTCGCGGCGATCGACCTGGTCACGCTGAACATGGACTTCGACACCGGCGCCGACCACGACCAGGTCGTCGCCCGGCTCCTGCCGCGCATCGCCGCGCAGGCCCCGCAGCGACCCGTCGCCGAGCACGAGCGTGTGGCCCGCTGGGTGCTGGAGAACCTGATCAATGTCGGCAGCGTGGACCGCGGATTTCGGGCGGTGTACGGCACATTCGCACCGGATGGGACGTATGTCCGGCGTGACTACGACTTCAAGCTGATCGAGGAGGTGCCGGGCCCCAGCGGCAGCGTCTATCTCCGTACGACGGACGAGGCGGTCAACGTCCTCGTCGGCGCCCTCGACACCGACGTCACCAGCGCGCAGATCGCCGCCGAGGTCAAGCTGGAAGTGCTGATCAACCGCGGTCGGCTCGCGGACGCGCAGCTGGCGGCCGAGCAGGCCCGCTACCGGACCGTGCAGTACTCGGAGACCCTCCGCAGGGCGCTCGAGGCGACCCGGCGCAACGTCCGTGCGGTGGACTGGCTGAACACCGTGCCCGACATGATCGCCGAGGCGCTCGACCACGTGGCAGACCGCTATCGGCACGAGAACGCGATCCTCACCAACATCCGCAGGGCCCGCGACGAGTCGGAGGACCCCGAGCACAAGCGGCGGGCCGCCGAGCTGGTCGACATCGTCAAGGACTGCATCCGTCGGCACACCCAGCTGCAGTCGCGGCTGTTGGAGGCCGGCCCGCTGTTCCGGGCCGAGCAGGACCGGCAGGCCTTCGCCCCGCCGATGGCGACGTCGGGCATAGACCTGTACGGCCATCTCGTCGCGCCGGTGCTCCCGTTGCCGCTGGAGCAGGCGATCCGCGTCACGGACGCGTTCTTCGCGCGGGGCACCGGACTGCGCACGCCGGTGTCCGTTCGGATGGGGGACCTGGTGGACCTCCTGCTGACTCCGCCGGTGGAGCGGGAGCATCTGGGGGCCGAGATGCCGGAGCCGGATCTGATCGCGACGCCGGACGACAGCCGGTTCAGCGAGGAGCAGTTGGCGGCGGCCACGGAGTTGCTGGATCTGCCGGCGGATGCGCCGCGGCGGTTGTCGGGGTTGTTGGCTCAGGCTCGGCGGCGGGATCCCGACCTGCCCTATCTCGTCGCCCTGTTGGCCGTCCACGCGGCCAGCCCGCCGGTCGGCACGGCCTACCGGCAGGGGGAGGAGAAGCTCCTGTTCGCCGTGGACGACGGGACCGAGCTGGACGACCCCGAGTTCGGCGGGGCCGATCTCATCGTCGGTACGGCTCTGCTGGATGCGGCGGGGATGGCGGCCGACAGGACAGAGGCGGCATGAGTACGTACGAGCATCAGCGCAGCGAGGAGCCCCGACCGTGAGCGAGAACGTCGACCGGAGTGAGCCGGAGGCCGGTGCCCCGCCCGTCTCCGCCGCCGTCACCCCTGCCGACGCCGCCGACGCGGCGCGGCTCGTGGCGTTCGGACTGCAGCCGAAGCTGCTGCCCGCACGGGATCAGGAGTACGCGGATCTGCTGCGCCGGTACCGGGAGGATCCGGCGTTCGCGCGGCTCGCGGACGCTGTGGCCACCGGGCTCGGGCTGGTCGTGCTGGAGGTTTCGCCGCGTGCGGGGATGGCGGTGACCGCTGCGGAGGACTCGGTGTTCGCCGTTCGCATGGGCGACTATGCGCGGCGCACCGCTGCCGACTCCTTGGACCATTTCCTGCACGGGCTCACGCATTTCGCCGTGGCGGCCATGGCGTTTCCGCGGCCCGAGGATCTGGCCGACGACGGCTACATCGGGCGCGTGACGGTCAACGGCGTCGACGCCTTCGTGCGCCAGGCCTGCCGGCGGCTGGAGGAGCGGGCGGCCGAGCAGGGGGAGAACACCGACCCCACCACGGACGCGCCCGGGCTGGAGGCGGCGTGGCGGATCTGGGTCAGACGCAGTGCAGCGGGTGCCACGAAGGACGCGCGCCGGCTCGCGGGTTCCACGACCGGCATCGTCGGCAAGGCCGTGGCGTTCCTCACCGACTCCGGGTTCCTGCAGCGCACCGGCGACGACAACGGCGGGACGTACCGGACGACCGCCCGCTACCAGCTCCAGGTGCGCGACATGGCGGGCAGCGCCGCCATGGCCGAACTGCTGGACCTGGGCGTCGTCCCGGTCACCGACGGCACGCCGACGCTGCTGCCCGCCGAGGACACCGACGACCTGGAGCTGGTGGCCGACGCCGGGCTGCCGTTCCACTCCGCCTGAACTCCCTTTCCTGACGAAGACTGACGAAGGCTTACGAGAGTCCGCCATGTACGAGCTGTCCCGGGTCCGCCTCTACTCCATCGGGCCCGCCGGTGCACGCTACGCCGACACCGTGCTTGACCTGCGCGGTGTGGGCGAGCCCGTGCCCGACCCCGCGCCCACCCAGGCGGAGTTCTTCGAGGAGGAGCCCGTCGGTCCGCCGCGCCGGCCCGCGCCTGCCGGTGTGCTCTTCCTGGAGAACGGCGGCGGCAAGTCCGTCCTGCTGAAGCTGATCTTCTCGGTGATGTTGCCCGGTCACCGGAACACTCTGGGTGGTGCCAGTTCCGGAGTGCTGCGGAAGTTCCTGCTCGCCGACGACTGCGGGCACGTGGCGCTGGAGTGGCAGCATGTGCAGACCGGCGAGTGCGTCGTCGTCGGCAAGGTGAGCGAATGGCGGGGCCGTCAGGTCTCCAACGACCCGCGGAAGTTCGCCGAGGCCTGGTACTCCTTCCGTCCCGGGCCCGGGCTCACGCTGGACAACCTGCCCGTGGCCGAGGCCACCGCCATACGGCCGCCCGCCGAGGGCCAGTCCGGCGCGCAGGGCCGTCGGCGCACCATGAAGGGCTTCCGGGACGCGCTCACCGAGGCGGGCAAGGCGTACCCGCACCTGGAAGTGCACTGGGAGGAGATCCATGACCGGTGGATCGAGCACCTCGGCGACCTCGGCCTCGACCCCGAACTCTTCCGCTACCAGCGGGAGATGAACGCCGACGAGGGCGAGGCCGCCGGCCTCTTCGCGGTCAAGAAGGACTCCGACTTCACCGACCTGCTGCTGCGCGCGGTCACCGACACCCGGGACACCGACGGGCTCGCCGACCTCGTCAGCGGCTTCGGCAACAAGCTGGGGCGGCGCGCGGAGCTGATCGCCGAGCGGGACTTCACCGCCGGGTCGGTCGACCTGCTCGGGCGGATCGTGGAGGCCGCCGAAGCGCGTGCCCGCGCGCGTGACATCCACGTCGGCGCCGAGCGGCGGACGCGGACGCTGGCCCGGCGGCTGTCCGCGCGCGGCGCCCAGGAGCGGGTGCGGGCCGCCGACCTCGCCCAGCGGGTCACGGCCGCAGCCTACGCGGTCACCCACGCCGAGTCGGGGCGTGAGCGCAGCGCGCTGATCACCGCCGAACTCGCCTACCGGCACGCCTCGTTGGCGCTGGCCGCGGCCGAGAAGTCGGCGGCCGCGCAGAAACGCGAGCTCGCCGACGCACGCACGTTGCACGCGGCCTGGCAGGCCGCCGAAGCCGTGCTGCGGCACCGCGCCGCCGCCGACCGGGTCGCACGTGTGGCCGCCGCCATCCAGGAGGCCGAGCGGGACGCCGCCCCCGCGCTGGCCGCCCGGACCAAGGCCGCCGTCGACCTCGTACGGGCCCTGCACGCGGCCGCGGAGAGCGCCGAGGCCCTCGCCAACGAGGAGGAGGAGCGGTCCGCGGCGTTGCAGGAGGTCAGCGAGTCCGCGTACGGGGACTCCACCGCCGCCGCCACGCAGGCGCAGCGGGCCCGCAGCGAGACCGGGCACCTGCGCCAGCGCCTCACCGAGGTCGAGCAGGAGACCGCCGAGGCGGTGCGCGCGGGCTGGCTCGACGACAGCGCACCCGACGCCGATCCGGCCCGCGCGGCCCTCGCAGCCAGCGATGCAGAGAAGTCGGCGGTGGCCGCCTGGGACACGGCGCGTGAGGCGTCGCGCCGGGCGAGCGAGCATGCGCGGGAAGCCGCCTCGGCGGAGTCCCGCGCCGAGCTGACGGCGGCCCGCGCGGCGGACGCGGCTTCGGCGGCCGAGCGGTCGTACGAGGCGGAGCGCCGTATCGCCGAGGGGCTGGCCGCGGAGGAGCGGCTGGCGGAGCTGCTCAGCCTGCCCGGCTCCGGCGGCGCGGCGTCCGGTCGCGTGTACGCACCTCGAGCGGGTGCCGACGGGACGAGCGGCGGCGGGGCCGGGCGACAGGGTTCCGGAGACGGTGCACCCGGTGCCCCGTCGGAGGCCGCGGACGGCCTCACCGGCAGCGCCCCAGCGGCGGGTGCCGACGCAGCCGACGGCACGGCCGGGCGGGGCGAGGGCACGGACGCGGCCGACATCCCGTCGCGCCGCCCGCGCCAGGACGCCCGCCGGACTCCGTGCCCCCTCGCCGAGGGCGCCCTCACCGCCGAGGAACTGGACCGCTTCGCCGACGAGTTGCGCGAGCTGCTCGACGACGCGGTCTCCTCGGCCGAGCGGCAGCTGTTCGAGCTGAGGACGGCCGCAGCCGACGACGCCCGGATCCTCGGTGCGCTCGGTGACGGCGGGCTGCTGCCGCCCGGCCCGGACGTGCTGGCCACGGTGGAGTATCTCGGTGAGCACGGCATCCCCGCGCTGCCCGGCTGGCGCTATCTCGCCCAGGCTGTCGATCCCGCCGACCACGCGCGCGTGCTGGCCGCGCGTCCGGAGCTGGTCGACGGCGTGATCATCACCGACCCGGCGTCGCACGCACGCGCCCGGGAGGCGCTGAGCGACGCCGCGCTGCTGCCCCGCTCCGCCGTGGCGGTCGGCACGGCCGCCGCCCTGCTCGCACCCACCCCGCCCGCCGACTCGACCCCCGGCGACGTGTTCCTCGTCCCGCCGAACCCGGCCATGCACGACGAGCACGCCGCCGACGAGGAGCGGCAGGCGTTGCGCGCGCGGGCCACCGAACGGGATCAGGGGATCCGCACGCTCGCGGCGCGGCTCGGCAAGGATCGTGAACTGGCCGCACGCCTCGCCTCGTGGCGTACGGGCTGTCCGGCCGGCCGGCTGGTCGAACTGGCGCAGGCCGCCCGGGAGGCACGTGCATTCGCCGAGGAGGCCGAGGCCGAGCTGACCGAGGCGCGGACCGTGCGGGCCGAGGCCGAGGAGGCCGCCGCGGAGGCCGCGCAGGTGCGCGAGGAGCGGCAGGAGGCCGCACAGAAGGCCCGGCGCGCCGCCGACGCCCTCGCCGGGCTGGCCTTCCGGCTGCGCGAGCGGGCCGGCTGGCAGGTGAAGCTGCGTGAACTCGCCGACGAGGCCACCGAGTCGGAGGCCCGCGCCCAGGCCTGCCTGGAGCGTGCCCGCGCCGCCGACGAGGACCGGCGTGCCGCCCAGCGGGCCGCCGACGACGCCCGCCGCACCGCGCGAGCGCTGCGCGCCGAGCGCTCCGAGATCGCCGGCGCCCCCGATGACGTACCGGAAGACGCCCCGGACGCGCCGAAGGCGGCCCTGCCCGCTCTGCGCGAGGCCTATCGCGCCGCGTCCCAGGTGTACGAGAAGGTCGGCGTCGGCGCCGACCTGCGGGCCGAGCAGGCGCGCGCGGAGAGCGACGAGAGCGCGGCGCGCGCGGAGCTGGACCGGCTGAGCAACAAGGTCCGCACGCGCGCGGAGCAGCTGCTCGAGTCCCCCGACGGTTCCGACGGGCCGTCCCGGCAGGCCGCCGCCGCGCGCGCGGAGGAGCTCGTACAGCTCCTGGAGACCCGGATGTCCAGCGCCAGCGAGCACCTCGGCCGGCTGCGCGGCGAGGCCGAGCGGCAGGCACCCGAGGACGGCGACGCCCACACCGAGCTGCCCGAGGAGCTCCAGCCCCGCGACGCCGAGCACGCGCAGGCGCTGCTGCGCACGGCGACCGCGGAACTGGCCTCGCGCACTGAGGCGTTGACGCAGGCCCGGGAGGCGCACGCCGAGCTCCTCGGCGCGCATCGCGCCGCGGAGGACGCGGCCGGCGGCTTCGACGAGATCGCCGCACTGCTGCGCGACCTGCTGCGCGAGCACGCCGGGGACGAGGAGTGGGAGGCGCCGGAGCCGTACCCGGGCGGCCTCGAGGACGCCCGGCAGTCCGCCGCCGAGGCCCGCCGGTCCCTGCGCGGCTGCGCCGCCGACCTGTCGGCCGCCGAGACCGCCGTCCGAGAGGCGAGCGACATCCTCGTCCGGCACGCCAACTCCACCCGCTACGAGCAGGTGCGCACCCCCGCCCGGCAGCAGATCCGCGAGCTGCCCGCATCCGCGCTGCCCGAGCACGCCCAGAAGTGGGCCGATGCCTTTGCGCCCCGACTGCGCGTCCTCACCGACGAGTTGGCGCAGCTGGAGCGCAACCGGGACTCGATCGTGGACCGGCTGCGCGGGCTGGTCGACTCGGCGCTGGCCACCCTGCGCTCGGCGCAGCGGCTGTCCCGGCTGCCCGAAGGGCTCGGCGAGTGGTCCGGGCAGGAGTTCCTGCGCATCCGCTTCGAGGAACCCGACCAGGCCACCCTCACCGAGTGGCTCGGCGAGGTCATCGACGAGGCGACCCGGGCCGCCGTCAAGAAGAACTCCGACCTGCGGCGGGACGGCATGTCCCTGCTGCTGCGGGGCGTGGCCGCGGCACTCCAGCCCAAGGGCGTCGCCGTCGAGATCCTCAAGCCGGACGCCGTCCTGCGCGCGGAGCGCGTCCCGGTCGGGCAGATGGGCGATGTGTTCTCCGGCGGCCAGCTGCTCACCGCGGCCATCGCTCTGTACTGCACGATGGCCGCGCTGCGCTCCAACGACCGGGGCCGAGACAAGCACCGGCACGCCGGCACGCTGTTCCTCGACAACCCCATCGGCCGCGCCAACGCCACGTACCTGCTGGAGCTCCAGCGCGCCGTGTCGGACGCGCTGGGCGTCCAGCTCCTCTACACCACCGGCCTCTTCGACACCACGGCACTCGCTGAGTTCCCGCTGGTCATCCGGCTGCGCAACGATGCGGACCTGCGCGCGGGCCTGAAGTACATCAGCGTGGAGGAACACCTCCGGCCGGGACTTCCACGTGAGGCTCCCGCCGGCGAAGCCGGGCACAGCGAGATCACGGCGACGCGGATGTTCAAGCGGCCGGCCTAGGCATCCGCCCTGATCAGATCCGCGCACTTCTCGCCGATCATCATCGTCGTGATGCACGGATTGACCGTCACGAGATCCGGCATCACGGATCCGTCCGCCACCCGCAGCCCCTCGACTCCTTTGACCCGCAGCCGCGCGTCGAGCGGGGCAGAGGGGTCGTCGTCGGCGCCCATCTTCACGGTGCACGACGGGTGGTAGACGGTGTTGTGGGTCTTGTGGATGTAGTCGCGGAGCTCGTCGTCGGTCCGTACGTCGGGGCCGGGGGCCAGTTCGGCACCCGCCCAGCCGGTCAAAGCGGGTTGTTCGACGATCCTCCGAGCGAGACGCAGCCCGTATGTCATCACCCGCATGTCATGCTCGTGCGTGAAGTACCGCGGACCGACCCTGGGCTTGTCCCGGTAGTCCCGCGTCCGCAGCCGCACCGTGCCCCGCGACTTCGCGCGCGTCACGTTGGGCGTGAGACAGAAGGCGTTCTGAGAGGTCGGATATCCCCACCGCGCCGTGTTCATGTCGAACGGCACCGAGCCGTAGTGGAACATCAGGTCCGGCCGGTCCAGGCCCGGCTCGGTGTCGTAGAAGATGCCCGCCTCTCACCACTGGCTGGACGTGGTGGTCATCGGCTCCCGGGCGTCCCACATGATGACGCCCTCGGGATGGTCCTGGAGGTTCTCGCCCACGCCCGGCGCGTCCACCACGACCTCGATGCCGACCTCGCTCAGATGCCCCGCGGGCCCGATGCCGGACAGCATCAGCAGCTCCGGTGAGTCGATCGCCCCGCACGACACGATCACCTCGCGCCGGGCCCGTACCGTCCGGGTGTGGATGAGGTCGGGGTCCAGGTACTCGGCGCCCACGCACCGCCGCCCGTCCAGCACGAGCCGCTTGGCCCGCACGCCGGTCCGTACGTCCAGGTTGGGCCGCTTGCCCAGGACGGGATGCAGGTACGCCACGGAGGACGACTGCCGGATGTTGTTCTCGTCGGAGTTGATCTGGAACCAGTTGGCGCCCCGGACCACCGTCCTGCCGGTGTTGAAGGCGACGGTGGGTATGCCCGCCTGCGCGCACGCCTTCAGCAGGGCCGTGCCGCAGGGGTCGCCGCCCTTCAGGGTGCGCAGCTTCACCGGGCCGGAACGGCCGTGGTGGTCGCCGGGGGCGTCGTTGTTCTCCAGCCGCCGGCACAGCGGGAAGAGGTCGGCCGCGCTCCAGCCCGTACAGCCGCCCGCCGCCCAGTCGTCGAGGTCCTCGGCCGGTGCCCAGAAGGCTATGCACGAGTTGTGCGAGGAGCAGCCGCCCAGGACCCTGGCGCGGGCGTGGCGCAGGAAGCTGTTGCCGCTGCTCTGCGGCTCGACCGGGTAGTCCCAGTCGTAGCCGGACTCCAGCAGGCCCATCCAGCGCTCCAGCTTCAGGACGTCGTCGTCACCGACGTCGCTCGGACCGGCCTCCAGGACGCACACGGTGACCGAGGGGTCCTCGGAGAGCCGGGCCGCGACCACGTTGCCTGCCGTGCCGCCGCCGACCACCACGTAGTCGAACTCATCGATGCGCATGAGCGGTTGACCTCCTTGTGGCCGGATCTCAGTCTGCTGCCGGGGCGGTGAGCGGGGCAACGGTCTCCAGTCGGTGCTCGGCGAGGACGCCGGTGC
>NZ_JBQQCE010000172.1:0-18864 GCF_052245645.1 Streptomyces sp. KR55
CGGTGGGGCACGAGGGCCTCTCTGGTCGCCGGTGCAGATGTCGCAATCCACACCAGGCCAGAAGGCCCTCACCCATTTCAAGATCCCTCAGCCGAGACCTGCGTCACCAACCTCCGTGGACAGAACAACTAGGGCGCGTATCGAGTCGTGATCAATGGGCGGTCCGGGTGAGGTCCTTGAGCCAGATCATCGAGGCGCGCAGGTGAAGACCGGCGAGGTAGCTATCCGGGGTCTTGTCGTACCGGGTGGCGATGCCTCGCCAGGCCTTGAGCTTGTTGATCAGGCGCTCGACGGTGTTCCTCTCCTTGTAGAGGTGGGCGTCGCGGCCGATGGGCCGGCCGCCTCTGGAGCCCTTCTTCTTCCGGTTCGCGGCCTGGTCCTTCTTCTCGGGGATGACTGCCTTGAGCCCCGATTGCGCAGGTGGGCCCGGTTGCCGCGGGACGAGTAGGCCTTGTCCCCGGCGACCGCGTCCGGCCGGGTGCGGGGACGACCGACGGGTCCACGGACCCGGATTTTGTTGAGCATGGGGATGAACTGCGGGCTGTCCGCGGCCTGCCCCGCAGTCAGGACGAACGCCAGCGGGCGGCACTTGCGGTCGGCGGCGAGGTGGACCTTGCTGGTCTGCCCGCCCCTGGAGCGTCCGAGGAGGGCGGCCTTCAGCCGCAGCTTTCGTCGGCGCCGGATGCGTCGCTGCTCTTCCCACTTGGGATCTGCTTCGGCGCCCTGCCCGATTTGTTCCTCGGGGCTGCCCCCTTTGACCTGGCCTTCTCTTCCTTAGCCGCGCCCTTCTCCAAGGCGGTAAGGACGTCCTCGCCGAGGTGCATCCCGGCGGCGTCGTGGTGAGCGCGCGCGGTGGTGGAGTCGATGCTGACCAGCGACAGGTCCACCTCGCCCCGCTTCGCTGCTTCTGCGATCACGCCCTCCAGCAGGGCCTCGAAGACGCCTGCGTCACGCCACTGCCGGAAGCGGTTGTGCACGGTCGACCAGGCGCCGAACTCCTGCGGCATCTCCCGCCACTGCGAGCCGGTCTTGAACCGCCAGATCACCCCCTCGAACTGCTGCCGCAGCAGCTCGGGGTACGGGCCGTATTTCCCGATGGGCAGGTATGGCCCGATGAACTCCCATTCGTGATCCGTCAGTTGCACTCGCGTCATGCAAGGAGATCTACCGCCCCAGGCCCCGCCGCGAGGGCGAAGTCCGGGACTGCCACCGTCCGCCTTCGGGTCGAACTAAGTGGTCGGCTCCGGAAGTCCTTCGAGGGTTGATCATGCTGCCAGCGCGACGGAGGATTCTTCTGGGTGATCGGCGGTATGCCGGTCGAGCCTGGCCAGCAGATCGTCCAGGTCGGAGGTGGTGAACTTCCATTGGAACGGCTGTGCCCTGGCGTTGTAGCGGTCTTCGAAGGTTCGGAGCCGGTCCCCGACCTGGGCAAGGTCGGTGAAGTCGTTGGGCGCCACGACTTTGCGCTGCACGACGGAGAAGAAGATCTCCACCTGGTTCAACCAGGAGGCATGCACCGGAGTGTGGACCAGCACGGCGTTCGGGAACGCGGCCACAAGGCGGCCCGCTGCGGCCTTGCCGCGGTGGGAGGAGCCGTTGTCGACGATCCAAAACACGCGCTTCGCGCTCGCGTAGGGCTCCTGGCGCATCACCTGGGCGACCAGGGCCATGAACGGGGCAATGCCGGTGGTCGGCTCGTAGTGGCCGAACACTGTGGCCTGGTGGACGTCGTAGGCGGCCAGGTAGGCCAGCGCGCCGCCGCGCCCGTAGGTGTGATTCACCCGCATCGCTCTCGCCTGGCCTGGTGCCAGGGTGGGATGGCAGCGACAGCGGGCCTGGATGGAGGTCTTCTCGTCCGCGCTGATCACGTACTCGTCCGCGCCGAGCGGGATGCCGTCCCAGGTGCGGGCATACAGGTCCAGCACACGCTCGGCCTTGGGCCGGAAGTCCGGGTCGGTGATGAAGATCCACGATCGGTGCTGCCAGGGCTTGAGCGCGTCCTGGTCGAGCCAGCGGCGCACGGTGGACGCCGACAGGAAGGGCGCGATGCCACGCTCGACGGCCTCGCGGGCCAGCTCCGGGCACGACCAGCGCGACAGCGGCGCGCCGGCCTCGGCCGGAAGCTGGCAGGCCAGCGCCTTGACCTGCGCAGCTTGCAACGCGGTGAAAGCGGCGGGCTGCCCGGGGCGCTTGCGGTCGGCCAGGCCCGGCAGGCCCAGGTCGGCGAATCGGCCCGCCACGTGCGCACGGTGTCCACGTGCACTCCCACCTCAACGGCGATCCGCGCGTTGGACCTACCCCCGAGCCGCCCGGAGCACGATCTGCGCCCGCAGCCTGGCCCGGTACTCGGTCTTATGACCCCAGGCCGCCTTCTTCAACCGGTGCCGCTCGGCGGCGGTCAGGACTATCGGGCGCGCGGCAGCAACAGGCAAGGCAGGCAAGCCGATCAGAAGAAGTGGATCAGGACGGCCGCAGCCTGCCGCATCCGCTTCCACCTGGGGCCGGGCTGTGCTGGGGCAGCGGGCCCGGGCGCTCACAGTGATTCCGGAGGGCGTCGACAACGATCAGGCGGCTCAGGAGAGTTCGTGCCGAGTTCCGTCGGCGACTGCGTGGAGCTTGTCGGGGTTGGCCACGTTGTGGATGGTCGAGATGCGGCCTTCCGGATCGAAGTCGAAGGTCAGCGTGGCGACCACGCGGTCCGGGCCGCGGAAGACCACGCCCGGGCCGCCGTTGATCCAGGTGAGCTCTGCTGATCCAGGTGAGCTCTGCCCGCATCTGCCCGGGCTCGATGCCCTGGTAGGTCGCGGTGCCGAGCGCGGCGAACCAACGGGCCACGGTCCCCAGGCCCACGACCGGCTTGAGGGCCTGGCGGACCTTGCCGCCGCCATCGGTCCACAGGGTCACGTCCGGGGAGAGCAGCTCCATGAGGGTGTTGATGTCGCCGCCCGCCGTCGCCGCGAAGAAGCGCTCGGTGACGTCGCGTTGGCGGGCGCGGTCCGCGGTGAAACGGGGCCGGCGGGCCTGGACGTGCTCGCGGGCGCGGTGCGCGGCCTGCCGGACCGCCGCCTCCGAGCGTTCCACCGCCTCCGCGATCTCCGCATAGCTGAAGGCGAAGACCTCCTTCAGCACGAAGACCGCGCGCTCCAGGGGACTCAGCGTCTCCAGCACAACCAGCAGGGCCATGGAGACCGAGTCCGTCGTGGCAACGCCGTCAGCGGTGTCCGGGCCGGTGAGGATCGGCTCAGGGAGCCATGGCCCGACGTAGGTCTCGCGCTGGTGGCGAGTCGAACGAAGCCGCTCCATCGCCAGGTTGGAGACGATCCGGGTCAGGTAGGCCTTGGGGTCGGCGACCCGGGAACGGTCGGCCGCCGACCACTTGAGCCAGGCGTCCTGGACCACGTCCTCGGCGTCGGCGGCGGTGCCGAGGATGCGGTAGGCGACGGAGAAGAGCAGGGTGCGGTACTGCTGGAAGGCAAGCTGGTCGGGGCCGGCCTGCTGCGGCTGGGTCACTTGGCGCTCCGAATCCGGGTGTAGCGGCCGCCGTGCGGCCAGAACGCGCCCGAGGCGGGCATCTTCTTCATGCGGGCGAAGGTCGGCCACGGCGCGGCGGTGACCGTCTCCTTGTACTTTGCGGCTCGCTTGCCGGTCAGCACGATCCGGCGCGGGCTGTCGTCGGGGTGGGTGAACTGCACGACGGCGTCGTTCCGGCCCAGACTGACAGGTGTGTGGTAGTAGCCGAAACGGAAGGGCTTGGGCTCCTTGCCGGCCAGCACCCGCAGGATCGAGAGGGCCGCGTGCACGCCGGTGGGCATACCCCCCTGACAGGTCCCGTGCATCACGCCGTAGCCCTGACGGATCGCCGCCGCATCGCCCACGGCATAGACGTCCGGGTGGGAGACCGAGCGCATGGTCCCGTCGACCACGATCTGGCCGGTGCCGGTGACCTCCAGGGTGGTGGCCCGCGCGAGGGGGTGGACGGCGAAGCCGGTGGTCCACACGGTCACCGCGGCCGGGATCGCCGTGCCCTCGGCGGTGGTCACGCGGTCCGCCCCGACGGCGGTGACCGCGGCGTGCTCGTGCACCGTGATACCGAGCCTGCCGAAGACCTTGCGCAGGTGCCGGGCGCCCTTGGGCGAGAGCCAGTCGCCGAGTCCGGCGCGGGCGGCGAGGGCGACGTCGAGGTCCGGGCGGGCCTCGGCGATCTCGGTCGCGGCCTCCAGGCCGGTGAGGCCGCCGCCGACCACGACCACGGGCTGTCCGGCGTCCAGGCGGGCCAGGCGCTCGCGCAGCCGCAGCGCTCCGGGGCGAGAGGCGAGCTCGTGGGCGTGCTCGGCGGCGCCGGGGACGCCGTGGTCGTTCCAGCCGCTGCCGAGGGCGTACACGAGGGTGTCGTACTCCAGCTCCTCGACGCCGTGCGCGGCCTGGACGGCGACGGTCTTGCGGTCGACGTCGACGCCGGTGACCTTCGCGATCCTCAGCTCGACGCCGGTGTCCGCGAACATCTAGCTGAAGGGCCTGGGCTTGAGGTCCTGGCCGACCGCGACCTGGTGCATCCGTACGCGTTCCACGAAGTCGGGCTCGGCGTTGACGAGGGTGATGGCCACGTCCGCGCGGTGCAGCCGCCTGGCGAGGCGCCCGGCGGCGGTGACTCCGGTGTAGCCGGCTCCAAGGACGACGATGCGGTGCTGCATGTCCGTACTCCTGTCTCGGGCGGATTCGCCACTTGAACCGGGCGGCCCGCCGTTTCCTGACAGGAATGGAATGTGAAGCACGTCACATGGCGTCTCGGAGGGCGTTCACAGCGCTCAGAACGCGTTGCGCAGCAGGGGCTCGCCGTGGTCCGTGGCCGCCCACCGCTCGGTCGCGCGCTCCAGCTTGTCGGGGTTGCCCTGGCTGCGGAACGCGGCGATGCCCTCGGCGGTCACCTCCAGGCACATGACGCCGATGACCCGGCCGTCGAGGACCGCCACGATCGCCGGGTCGCCGTTGGCGGTCGTGAAGTGCACCTCGGGCGAACCGCCGGCCAGGGTGCGCTTGGCCTCGCTGGGCTTGAACAGGCCCCGCAGGAACTTCGCGACCGCGAGGGCGCCCTCGAACGCCTTTGCCCGCGCCGGAACCTTCCCGCCGCCGTCGCCGATCGAGATGGCGTCCTGGGTGAGCAGCCGCACGAGCGGCTCGGTCTCACCGCTGGTGGCGGCCGCGAGGAACTCGTCGACGATCCGCCGGGCGGCGGCCTCGTCGATGTCGGTGCGGGCCTTGCCGTCCGCGACGTGCTTCTTGGCGCGGTGGAAGATCTGCTGGCTGGCGGCCTCGGTGATGTCGAGCATCCCGGCGATCTCCCGGTGCGGGTAGTCGAAGGCCTCCCGCAGCACGTACACCGCCCGCTCGTTGGGTGAGAGGCGCTCCAGCAGGGCGAGGACGGCGTACGACACCGATTCGCGCTGTTCAGCGGTGTCGGCCGGGCCGAGCATCGGGTCTCCGGCGAGCAGCGGCTCGGGCAGCCACTGACCCACGTAGGTCTCGCGCCGCGCGCGGGCCGAGGTGAGCTGGTTGAGGCACAGGTTGGTGAGAACCTTCGTCAACCAGGCCTCGGGGACCTCGACATGGTCGACGTCGGCGGCCTGCCAGCGCAGGAACGTCTCCTGCACGGCGTCCTCGGCCTCGCTCGCGGAGCCGAGGAGGCGGTAGGCGATGGCCTCCAGGCGGGGCCTGGAGGCCTCGAACCGGTCCACGTCGTTCACGGTCAGGGCCATGGCCCGGATCCTAGCTTTCGCGGCGCGCGACGGCCGCTGCATTGCGGCCCTGCCCCGTGAGAGCGGCCTCGAGGGCTTCACCCGTCATCTCGATCACTGTGGCGTCGTCCTGCATGGCCGCCGGAAGGTGCGCATGTTCTTCCGCCCGGCACACGACCCCGGCCCTGCTCGGGTCGATGACGACCGCTCCCAGCCGGGAGACCAGCTCCGCGACGATGCCCCACACGCCTCCGGCATGCGGGCGGTGCACCTCGATGCCCTGCGCACCGGCGAATATCTCGGCCTCGCTGCCGTCGGAAGCCCGGACCCAGAACCCGAGGCCCCCGTCCTCGCCCACCGAGAGCTGCGGGTCCCCGAGATCGTGAGGTTCCAGAACGGCCCGTACCAACGCCATGTCCAGCAGTACGGGCTCCTCATCGCCGTCGACGAACTTGTAGATCAGCGGACTCCAGCCCAAGATGCCCCCTCCACACCGCTCTTGGGGCGCGTAAGCGCAGGTGGCGCCAATTTACGGCCTGTCGGCGGCAGACGGGTTGTGATGTGGGCGGTCGATTCGTTCGTAGAGGGTGATGCTGCGGCCGTGTCGGATCGCGGTGGAGCGTTTGGTGAAGTGGTCGTGCAGGATGCGTTGTTTGGCGCGGTCGCGGGCGTTGTGGGCGGGGCGGGGCTCTGCGTCGGTGATGAGGATGATGTGCCGTTCGCGCAGCATTGCTCGGGCTGTCGTGTCCGGGTCTGTTTCGATGCCGTGCAGGGTGGCGGACTCGACGGGGCTCCGGGCGAGCGCGATGTCGCGCAGGCCGTGGAACGCGGCCGGCGTGACCAGGGCGGTGTCGCGTCGGGCTGAGGGAAGGAAGACCACCGCGGCGCCCTGTCCACGCGCTGCGTCCACCAGAGTGGCCGCAGCCAGTACGTCGTCGACGCGGCTGTGCGGACTGCGTACATGCTGTTCCACGGGGAGCAGGGCGAGGAACGCGAGTGCCGTGACGGCGGCGAGCGGAACTCCGGGGTGGGTGGGCAGGCGGGTGGCGAGTGTGGCGAGCGCCGCCCCGAGGAGGAGGGCGAGGCCGATGTGGGCGAACAGTACGTAGCGGCCGACGTAGAGGGGCTGCCAGGTGAGCGAGACGGCGAGGAGCATCAGCTGCGGGACGGCGCACAGCGGGACGGCCACAGCGGCCAGGCTCACTTGTCCCCCGGCGGGTTGGTGTGCGCGGCGCAGGAGTGCGCAGCCGCCGGCCGCAAGGATGGTGGCTGCGACGGCGTACATCGTGCCGGGGGTGGTGGGCTGTATCCAGGAGACCTGTCTGGACTGGCCCCGGCTGGCCAGGACGAGGGGCAGGGCGCCGAGTACGGCGGTGCTTGCGGCGAGGAGCCAGCGCATCCGGATGGTGCGGTGGGGCCGGGCGAGGGCGAGCGTGGCGGCGTGGGCGGGCAGCGCGAGCAGGGAGAACCAGTTGAGCAGCGCGCCGAGCAGGACGACGAGTGCGTATGCGCTCCAGGTGCGGGTGCGCGGGCGGTGCATGGCGGCCACCAGCAGCCAGGTGGCGAGCGCAACGGTGGCGGTCACCATCGCGTAGGGGCGGCCTTCTTGTGCGTACGTCTGGAGGGTGGGCAGCAGTGCGAAGGCGAGCCCCGCGCCGAGCCCGCTCCATCGGCCCGCGAGCCGGGCACCGAGGTCGGCGGTGAGGGAGGCCGCCACGGCCATGGCGAGGACGGAGGGCAGCCGCAGCGTCAGGAGACTGTCGCCGAAGACCCCGAACATGACGTGCATGAGGGCGTAGTACAGGCCGTGGACGACGTCTGCGTGCCCGAGCAGTTGCCAGATCTCGGGCAGGCTGCGGTGGGCGACCTGCCAGGTGGCGGCCTCGTCGCGCCACATGCTGTCCTGGCGGGTGATCCCCCACAGGCCCAGGGCGATCACGAGGCCCGCGGGCACGGCTGCCGTGAGTGCGCGGCTCGGACCGGGCCGTGGGGTGGCCGACGGCACGGGCGGGCGCGGGACGACGGGCGGCCGGGGCGTGGTGACGGTGGGCGGATCGAGCAGGGTGCCCGGGTGCACTGTGGGGGACGGCATGTCGGATCCCGGCCGTCTCAGGGGGTGGGCAGGGCTGAGCGGCTGACACGTATCTTCGACTGGCCGTGCGGGCGCTGCTCCCAGTCCTCCATGAAGCGCGCGTGCAGGCCGTGCTTGCGGGCCAGGGCCAGAAGGGTCTCGGTGCGGTAGTAGAAGTCCTCGCGCAGCACCTGGTGTTCGGTGCCCTCGGTGCGGTCGAAGGTGAAGTCGAAGAACCCGGTGTCGGTCAGCACACGGCCGACGTGGGCGAGGCATTCCTCGATGACGTGCAGCGGCGAGTGGGAGAAGACGCTGTGCGCGTGGATGACGTCGAAGTGGTCGCTGGGCAGGAAGTCCAGGGTGAGGTCGCCGGTGATGGTCAGATGCGGCAGCTTGTCCTGGAGGCTGCGCTCGACGAGCGTCTTCTTGGCGGCGATCAGGATGTCGGGCGAGATGTCGATGCCGTAGTAGTTGCCGGTGTCGAGGTGGTCGATGAAGCGCCAGCCGCCGCGCAGGTTGCCGCAGCCGATGTCGAGCATGCGGTGTTCGGGGCGCAGCCCGTGCTCGATGAGGTAGTCGAACTGCATCTGCCCGAGTGCCAGCCAGCGTTCGTGGGTCTGACTGCCGACCGCGGCCTCCGGGTTGCGGCGGGTGTCCGAGGCCATCACGGCCCGGTAGTAGCCGACGTGGTCGGGGTGCTTCAGGCGCAGCCAGGCGTCCCGGCCGGCCCGGCGGAGATACGGGGTGACGCGGCCGGGGTGGCGCAGGGCGTAGCCGATCTTGTGGGTGAGGGCGGCGCGGTTGTTGCGGAGTTTCTTCGGTGACTTGGCGTCTGCGGGCATGGTGAAGCGACCTCCGTACAAAGGGGACCCCGGGTGAGGGGATGAAGGGCGGATGCGTTGGTTCGGCGCGGTCAGATGCGGCGGCGCAGGAGCAGCACGGTGACGGCCGTGAGCAGGAGGGCGAGGCCGCCGAGGACGGCGGTGTCGATCCACTGGACGGTCCAGTAGTCGCCGGCCGGGTTGGCCTCGTAGAAGCGGGCGACGTACCCGTGCCGGTCCATGCACTCCTTGAGCTGGGCACCTGACGGGAAGGGGCAGTTCATCACGTCGTCGCGGCGGCCGGATGCGGTGATCAGGCCGTAGTGGCCGGCCGACCACTTCTCGCCCATGGGCAGTCTGGGGATGCTGCCGGCGCTGGTGTAGGTGTGCGGCGGGACCAGCAGACGCGTCTTGTGCGTCCACTCCAGTACGAGCGTCATCGCCCCGGTGACCAGGAGGGTCAGGCCCATCGCCGCCAGGACCCGGCGGGCCAGCAGACCCAGCAGTGTGCCGGCCGCCAGACCGAACAGGGCGGCTGCGACGACCCGCGGGCCCGAGCCGCTGAGGGCCGTGGTCTCGTACCAGAACAGGCCGTAGCTCCGGTCGGCGGCCGGTCGCCACCACCACGCGAACACTCCCGCGAGCAGGCCGGAGAGGGCCACCGCGGTCGCCGCGGCGAGGGCGAACCGGGAGGCGAACCACTGGCCGCGGCTCACGCCCTGGGTCAGAACCATGCGGTGCGTGCCCAGTTCCCGGTCGCGGCCCAGCAGCGGGGCGCCCCAGAAGACGCCGATGATGACGGGCAGGGCGATGTTCAGCACCCCGAGGTACTGCAGCGGCTCGATGTCCAGCAGCAGGGGCACACCGGTGTCGGGTCGTGCGCAGTGAATGGGCCCGGAGGCGCAGTGGTCGAACAGCCCGCTGCGCAGGGCGTCCAGCATGCCCGAGCGGTAGTACGCGGCGATCGCCGCGGCGACGGCCAGGACGGCCGCGCCGACGCCGACCAGCACCCGCTGCTGGCGCCACGCGAGCCAGAGGGAGCCGTTCCGGAGGGAGCTGTTCATGCCGCCGCCTCCGTCCGCTCGGCGGGGGCGGGGCGCACCAATTCATCGACGTCATGGGCGTCATCGGCTTGGAGGTGGCCGACCAGGATGTCCTCCAGCCTGGGCCGCTCGAGGTGCCAGTCGCCGTGCAGCGGTCCGTGCTGCCGTACGAGGGCGGTCAGCTGTCTGCCGGCGGTCCGGCGGTGGACGACGGTGTGGCGTCCGGCCAGGGTGTCGGCCTGGTCGGCCTGTCCGGTGAGGATGACGTGGCTCTCGCGCAGCGCGTCGGCGTCCTCGCTCAGCTTGATGCGGCCGTTGCGCAGCAGCAGCACCCAGTCGCAGGTCTGCTCCAGTTCGGGCAGGACGTGCGAGGACAGCACGATGCTCATGCCGCGGTCGGCGGCCTCCGCCATCAGCGCCGCCATGATCTCGCCTCGCGCCACGGGGTCGAGGTCGGCCATCGGCTCGTCGAGCAGCAGCAGTTCGGGCCGCTTGCCGAGCGCCAGGGCGAGTGCGACACGGGTGCGCTGTCCGGGGGACAGCTCGCCGACGCGGGCGGTGAGCGGGATGCCGCCCTCGTCGACGGTCCGCTCGGCGGCCGCCCGGTCCCACGAGGAGTTCAGCTTCTCGCCCATCCGCAGGGTGTCCGCCACGGTGAAGCGGGGGTAGAGCGGCTTGTCCTGGGTGAGCAGCGCGACCCGGGCGCGGGCTTCGGGTGTGCCCGGTACGGCGTCCAGTACGCGTATCTCTCCGGAGTCGGCGTGCAGCAGGCCGCCGGCCAGGTGCAGCAGGGTGCTCTTGCCGGCGCCGTTGCGTCCGACGAGGGCGGTGATACGTCCGCTGGGCACGGTGAACTCGCAGTCCCGCAGGGCCCAGCCGCTCCGCGCCCGGTACCGGAACCCGAGTCCCGTGGCGCGCAGCGCGGCCGGCGCGTCAGGCCCGGTCATGCGTCCTCCTCTTTGCGCTCCCGGTCGCCCGGGGTGTGCTGGTGTTGCTCTTTGTCGTGGGCGTCCAGGGCGGCGGTGACCATGGCGAGGATGTCGGCCCGTTCCAGTCCCGCCGCACGCGCGCGTGCCGTCCAGTCGGTGAGGTCCGTGCGCAGGGGCGAGTCGTCCTCCGCTGCGGGCCGCACGAGCGACCGCGTCACGAAGGTCCCCAGCCCACGGCGCAGTTCGACCAGTCCGGCCTGCTCCATGTCGCGGTAGGCCCGCAGCACGGTGTTGGGGTTGATGGCGGTCGCCGCCACCACCTCCCGCGCTGTGGGCAGCTTGTCCCCGGCCTTCAACGTGCCCATCCGGAGCGCCCGTTCGGTCTGCTCGACGATCTGCACGTAGGCGGGTACGCCGCTGCCACGGTCGATCCGGTACTCGACCACGTCACCTTCCATGGTTCCAGTGGGCTTCCATTAATGAATTAACACAAGCATGGTGGAAGGGTTGCAGGGATGTCAACGTGAGTGTGTTGGCGGCTGTGTCGATCGCCGTTGCGGCGCCGGCCCGAACGTCGTGGTGTGGCGCGGGCCACAGGAACCCGGGTGGGACGGCGGAGCGTACAGAGTGTGAGGCAGACAGAACCAGCGGAGTCGATGCGTGCACGCATACGGGCAGGGGACCGTGCGGCATTCGCCGACCTGTACGACGAGCACGCGAGGGCGGTCTACAACCATGCCCTGCGCCTGACCGGCAACTGGTCGGAGGCGGAGGAGGCCATGTCCGAGACCTTCCTCGCCGCCTGGCGTACCCGGGAGACGGTGGAGCCGGAGGGCGGTTCGCTCAAGCCCTGGCTGCTCGGCATCGCCACGCACAAGGCGCACAACGCCAACCGTGGTCTGCGCCGACGGCTCGCCTTCCTGGCCCGCAGCCCGGAACCCCGTCCCGTCGAGGACTTCGCGGACGAGACGGCCGGCCGGATCGACGACGCCCGCCGTCTCGCGGTGGTGCACGAGGCGCTGGGCCGGCTGCGCCGCCAGGACCGGGAGGTGTTCGCGCTGTGCGTGTCGGCCGGGCTGGACTACCAGCAGGCCGCCGATGCGCTCGGCATCCCGGTCGGCACCGTGCGGTCGCGGCTGTCGCGCGCCCGGGCGCGGCTGGCCCGGATGAGCTCCGGTCAACTCGACCGCGCGCAGGCGGAACCGCGGGGCCCTCGCGGAGAGAAGGAGAGTGAGGCCGCGTTCGCGGCCACGTTTCTGCAGGAGGAAACCGGATGAACAACAACAATCCGCCGCACGCCGGTTCCGCCCGGAGTGAGGCCGAGGAGTTGCTGTCGGCTCCGGCCGAATGGGACCTCCCGCGGAGCAGACACCTCCACTACAAGGACGTTCTGATGCAGCAGATCGACCACGACCGCACCCCTTCCACCCAGGCGCGCCCGACGCCACGCCGCCGACTGGCGCGTGGAGTGGTGCTGTTGCCCCTCGCGTCGATGGCACTGGCCGGGGCGCTGATCGTCACGCTCTCCGGCGGTGACGACACCTCCGCGCCGACGACCCGGGCCGCCGAGGCCAACAGCGCCTCCGCCACCCTCAACCGGATCGCCGTCGCCGCCATGGCAACCGACGAGACACCGGTGAAGGACGGACAGTTCGTGTACGTCGAGAGCCTGGTCCGCGAGAACACGGGCACCTTCGAGGGTCCCGTGCGGCTCGGCGCCCTGCACAAGCGGGAGGTCTGGATGTCGCAGAACCCCGGCCCCGTGACCAGGACCGGGTGGATCCGTGAATCCGGGAAGGACGCCGTGATGCCCGGTCAGCTGGGCCCCATCGAGTCCACCGCTCCCGTCTCGGCGGGCATCGACCACCCCACGTACAAGTGGCTGGCCTCGCTGCCCACCGACCCCGACGCGCTGCTCGAGCTGCTCTACACCCGGACCAGGGTGGAGGAGGGCGAGTCGAAGGAGCAGGCCGTCTTCACCATGATCGGCGACCTGGTGAGCGAAACGATCATGCCGCCGACGAACGCCTCCGCGTTCTACCGGGCAGCCGCAAAGATCCCCGGCGTGCAGGAGATCCCCGACGCCGTCGACGCCGCCGGCCGGCACGGCATCGCCATCACGCGCGAGGACGCCTCCTCCGCGACCCGTTACGAATGGATCTTCGACAAGGACACCCTCGCCTTCCTCGGCTCGCGCGCGTACATCACCCATGACGAGGCCAAGGGGATCACTTCCGACACACTGTTCGGAACCAGCGCGATCATGAAGCGCACGGTCGTCGACCAGCACGGCAAGACACCCGCCAAGACCGGCAGTTGACCCGCCCCACGCCGGGGGAGCCGTCCCGTGCGGGGACGGCTCGACGGCGGTGGTGCCGGGTTCGTCAGTCGCCCCACTGGGCGGGCGGTCCGTACGCGGGGGCGACGGCGGACGGGAGTTGCGGGGGCGCAGCGTGGCAGGTGAAGCCGAGACGGGTCAGTGCCCGGGTCATCTCCCCGACGGTGAAGTCACGGCGGTCCTGGCCCGTGATCACCTCGCCCACCTGCTTGACCGGATACACGCGGCCGCCGATGTCGACGCAGACCGCGGTGACGGGCTCGGGGCGGACACTCTCCATCGATGTCTCCACCTCGCTCTTGAAGAGGTCGAAGGGGTAACGGGCGATCACACAGCGCATGGTGCCTCACCAGGAGTCGGGATGGCGGGATGGGGTGGAACAGCGGCGGGTGACTTCGGAGGATCCGGGTCCGGGAAACGGAAAAGGGGCCCGCACCCAAGGTGCGGGCCCCTTTCCGTCGTATGTGTGTACGAACTTCAGACGCGTTCGGACGCGAGTGTCAGGCGGGAACGATGTTCTCCGCCTGCGGGCCCTTCTGGCCCTGCGTCACGTCGAAGGTCACCTTCTGGCCTTCCTGCAGCTCGCGGAAGCCCTGGGTGGCGATGTTCGAGTAGTGGGCGAAGACGTCGGCGCCGCCGCCGTCCTGCTCGATGAAGCCGAAGCCCTTTTCCGCGTTGAACCACTTAACGGTACCGGTGGCCATGTCAATTCTCCTGAGGCAGTGCTGGAGGCCCGCACCTCGCGGGCTCCCTCATCGCTGTGATGATCACCTGCCCGGGAATCCCGAAAAACGGCAACCACAACTGCAATTCACGTCGAGTCTAGCACGGAAGGAATCGGCGACAAGGAAGCGAGAAGAGAGGGGTGAAAAAATCCCGGAATACGGCGGCCGGGCGCAGGGAAAAGCCTCTTCCAGTATCGGTCGAATTTCTTCTCCGGCGCCGTCAGATTTTCACTCGCCGCCGCCGTCGGCCTCCTCTTCCGGAAGGCCTTCCGGGCGGCGCAGTTCCTCGTTGGCGCGCAGGGCCTCCTCCAGCCGGTCCTCGAGACCGATGATCCGGCAGGCGGCCTCGATCGGGGTCCCCTGGTCGACCATCTCGCGGGCGCGGGCGGCGAGGCGCAGCTGGTGGCGCGAGTAGCGGCGATGGCCGCCCTCCGACCTCGTCGGAGTGATCAGTCCCGCCTCGCCGAGGGCCCGGAGGAAACCGGGCGTGGCACCGATCACCTCGGCGGCACGGCCCATGGTGTACGCCGGGTGGTGGTCGTCTTCCAGCCGGTGGGCGGTGTGCGGCCGGTCTTGCGAGGGCATAGGCGCCTTCCTGCGGACCACCGAAGTCGCGGCCCGCATCAGGGGAGCGGGTTCCCCGTAGGGGAACTCTAGTCGCCCTTGCGGAATTCCTGCCGTCGCGGGCGCAGATGTCCTCTGCCTCTGCTCAAGCTGCCGAACACCCCGCGACGACCTTGTCCCGGTGATCTGTTGGTGCGGTGGGTGGCCGGAGCGCGGCACGGGGTACGTGGGGGACGGGTCACCGTGTCCGCCAGGCGGGCGGGTTCCTGTCGCGGACCGTTGGTCCGCTGGTGTGTCGGTCTCCCGATGAGCCCGCGGTCTTCGGCGAGGGTTTCCATGGCTGGGGGACGGCGCGGTGGAGGGTGTGGTGCCCGGTACGCGAGACGAAGGGCGGCGGTGGTCGGCGGCCGAGCCGGGTTTCTGGCGGCAGGTCGTCGAGCAGCTGGGTGCTGCCCTGACCGTGGTGGATCCGGCCGGACGGATCCTCGCGGCCAACCCGGCCGCCGAGCAGGTGCTGGGCCGCGCCGCCGCGGCGATGCACGGGGAGGACGCACACGACCTGCTGCACCGGGATACGGACGGCGCCAGGATCCCGCGGGAGCGGTGCCCGCTGCTCAGGGCGCTGGCCGAGGGGGCCGCGGCGCGCGGGGAGGGCGACAGCTTTCTGCGCGGTGACGGTCGCCTGGTCGCGATCTCCTGGTCCGCTTCTCCCCTGACGCACGGCGGCTCCCTCAAGGGCATGGCCGTGCTGTTCACCGATGCCACCGGCGACCGCAGCGCGCGTCGGAAACGGGCAGCCTATACAAGCGCGTTGGAGGATCTCACCGAACGGCTGACGCTGGTCGCGGAGATCACCGACGTACTGGGCCAGACCCTGGAGACCGATGAGGCCCTCGCCCGGCTGGGCCGTCTGCTGGTTCCCCGCCTCGCCGACTGGGCGGCGGTGGACCTCCGGGTCGGTTCCGGGCAGGTCCACCGGGTGGCGGTGACCGGGCCCGAGGGCCGGGACCCCGGACAGGAGGGCCGACGCGAGCCGCTTCCCGAGGCCGGGGAGGCAGCCCGCTCACCTCTGGTCCAGGTGCTGAACGGCGGCGATCCCGTCCTGCAGGGCGAGGTGGGGACGGCCGCACCGCCCGGCTCTCCCCTCGCCGCCGTCCACAGCGACTTCCTGCGGACGGTGGGCGCGACGTCCGCGATCACGGTGCCGCTGGGCTCCAGGCGGCAGATCACCGGCGCTCTGACGGTGGTGCGCACCGACCCGGCGTGCCCGTTCGACACCGACGATCTGGAGGTGGTGAGCGACATCGGCCGCCGGGTCGGCCTGGTCATCGACAACGCCCGCCGGTTCGGCCGCCAGCGCGCCGTCGCCGAGGCCATGCAGCGCAACCTGCTCGCCCCGCTGCCCCAGCCCGGCCGTCTGCGGCTGGCCGCCCGCTACCAACCCGCCCCGGCCGGCTCCCAGGTCGGCGGCGACTGGTACGACGCGTTCGAGCTGAAGGACGGCACGGTCGCGCTGGTCATCGGCGACGTCATCGGCCACGACCTGACCGCGGCGGCCGGAATGGCGCAACTGCACGGCATCCTGCGCTCGCTGGCCTGGGACCACACCGGACCGCCCGGCGCCGTCGTCGACCGTCTCGACGACGCCATGCCCGCCATCACCACCGTCCCCATGGCCACCCTCGTCCTCGCCCGGCTCGAAGGCCACCCATGCACAGGCCCGTGGACACTGCGGTGGACCAGCGCCGGACATCCGCCGCCCCTCCTGCTGACCTCGGGCGGACACGCGCAGTACCTCGAAGCCGGGCAGGGACTCCTCCTCGGTGTCGGTCCGGGCGCCGGCGGGAGCCGGCCGAACGCCGCGGTGTCTCTGCCGCCGGGCTCCACCCTGCTGCTCTACACCGACGGCCTGATCGAGATCCCCGGCACCGACCTCGACACCGGCCTCGACCGTCTGCGCCGCCACGCCCTCACGCTCGCCCACGAACCGCTGGAAACGCTGTGCGACCAACTGCTCGCCGGCATGCCTCCCGGCAGCACCGACGACGTGGCCCTCCTCGCCCTGCGCCTTCCAGTGCCGTGACCGCCGTGCGGCGGACGCGGTGTTCAGGTTCCGAGGACCAGCACACGGAACGGGCCGAGCGGGGGCGTCCGATGGGTGTCGCCTTCGATGTACCGCCATCCCCAGGACCGCAACGCCTCGACGGTCCGGGCGTCGTAGCGGTTCACCAGCGTGACGCCGAGGGCGGAACCGTGGTCGGTGAGCAGCCGTCTCTGCAGGCGCCGGGCGAGGTTCCAGGCACGGCCCTGGTTCTGCCTGCGCACCCGGGGCGGAACGAGGATCTCGGAGACCACGAAGAGGCGTCCGGCGGCAGCGATGCGGAGCAGCCTCCCTGGAAGGTATCCGTCGAAGCCCTCCCACCAGGGACCGTCGGGGCGTACGGGGAAGCCGTAGGCGCATCCGGTCAGAGCGGTGGTTTCCGCGATCAGCAACTCGAATCCCGGTCGCCGTACATCGGCCGCCAGCCGCCGCAGGAAGGCGCCGCGGGCCTGGTTCCACGCCCACGGGCCGCCGCCGGAGGTCTCCGCGTACAGATCGCCCAATTCCTTCAGATGATCGTCGATCTGACGCCGAGTCAGGGGACGGACGCGCTCTCCCTCGCGGGGCGAGGAGCCACGTTCCGGCTTCGGCGGGCGTGGCAACCGCGTACTCCACCCGAGGGGGTCTGAGGTCGTCGGCCGAACCGGCACGTGCACGGTCATGAGAAAGGCCCTGCTCCGGGCGCGGGCGCCCGGCATCATCGGTCGCCGGGAGCGGCACCGGTGTCGGAGCCGGTGTGCGACATGCCCTCGGTGTCTCCACCGTACTCCCGGCCGTGCGCCCGCTGCGGACCGGCGGTCTCCGAGAACGCCCCTCCTCTGGTGGCCGCCGCACCGTCGAATGTGGCCTTCATCACAGCGCGGGCCCCGGCGCGTTCCCCGGCGTCTCGTCCGCCGGCGCCGACGGCAGCCGAACGCGGGCCCATCGAAGGAGGTCAGGGCGCTGTGGCCGGAGGGCCCGACCGCAACAGCGGGGGCCGAGCGGAGCAATATCTGTGGTCGTGACGTGAGAAATCGACGCGGCGGGCGAGGAATATTCCCCAGCCGACAGACCGGGGCGGAATTATTTACCACGCATGGACGATGACGCCATGGTACTGTCCATATCAGTTGCAGTTGTGGTTGCCAGAAGGTTTTTCCGACGGGCCGATCATTACGGCGACCGGAGTCCGCACAGGGCGAACTCCGAACACCGTCCCGAAGGAGAAAAAATGGCTACCGGTACCGTGAAGTGGTTCAACGCGGAAAAGGGATTCGGCTTCATCGCGCAGGACGGCGGCGGCGCCGACGTCTTCGCCCACTACTCGAACATCGCCACTCAGGGCTTCCGCGAGCTGCAGGAAGGCCAGAAGGTGACGTTCGACGTCGCGCAGGGCCAGAAGGGCCCGACGGCCGAGAACATCGTTCCCGCCTGACACCAGAACTGACGCTTACTTCGTAGCTGGGGCCCGCACCTTGGGGTGCGGGCCCCAGCTCGCTATGTTTCAGGGCGCCTCGGAAGATGATCCTCGGTTCGCCCCTCATCATTTTCGGCTCGTTCTCGCGATTCTCGGCGCTGTTCCATGGCTGCACGATTTCCTTGATACGTGCCGCATCAAGGAAAGTGTGAAGGTTCCGCATGAGCCGTGCCCGCACAAAGCGCACATACGACCGCTTCGGTGGCTCCGCCACCAACCGCTCCTCCGGCACCCCGCGCCGTTCCAAGGGCTCCAAAGGCTTCAAGGGCTCCAAGGGCTACGGAGGCCGACAGTCCGCGCCACAGGGCGATTTCGCGCTGCCGGTGACGACGACGCCCGCGTTGCCCGCCGTCGAGTCGTTCGCCGATCTTGCCCTGCCGTCGCCGTTGCTGGCCGCGCTGGGCCATGAGGGCGTGACCGTACCGTTCCCGATCCAGGCGGCGACCCTGCCGAACTCCCTGGCCGGTCGTGACGTACTCGGCCGTGGCCGCACCGGTTCGGGCAAGACCCTTGCCTTCGGCCTCGCGCTGCTGGCCCGTACAGCGGGTCGGCGCGCCGAGCCACGGCAGCCGCTCGCCCTCGTCCTCGTACCCACCCGCGAGCTTGCCCAGCAGGTCACCGACGCGCTCACCCCGTACGCCCGCGCTGTGAAGCTGCGGGCGGCCACCGTGGTCGGCGGGATGTCGATCGGCAAGCAGGCCGCTGCGCTGCGGACCGGGGCGGAGGTCGTCGTCGCGACGCCGGGACGGCTCAAGGACCTCATCGACCGGGGCGACTGCCGGTTGGACGCCGTCCGCATCACCGTCCTCGACGAGGCCGACCAGATGGCCGACATGGGGTTCATGCCCCAGGTCACCGCGCTGCTCGACCAGGTGCGCCCGGACGGACAGCGGATGCTCTTCTCGGCCACCCTGGACCGCAACGTCGACCTGCTGGTCCGCCGCTACCTGACCGACCCGGTGGTCCACTCCGTCGATCCGTCCGCAGGCGCGGTCACCACGATGGAGCACCACGTGCTCCACGTACACGAAACGGACAAGCAGCGGACGACCACCGAGATCGCGGCGCGAGACGGCCGGGTGAT
>NZ_JBQQCE010000173.1:0-18818 GCF_052245645.1 Streptomyces sp. KR55
CCACACGCGCGCGTGCGAACGACTCACCCAGCGCCGGCGCGAAGTCGGCGAAGACGGCGGACGAGGTCTCGGCGGGCGCATCCGTGAAGTCCGGTGACTGAGGCACCCCCGTGACCAGCGGCTGCGCGTCCTCGGCCGGCCCGGCGCCCCGCGCGGCGGCCTCCGCGGCCCGCACCAGCGGCTCCAGCTCGTCCACGGTCACCGCGGACCGCGACACCACCCCGGACGCCGTGCCCTCCTTGCCGTCGACAGCCGCGATCACGGTGAGCGTGCGCCCGCGCGTGACGCCGTTGGTGGTCAGCGCGTTGCCCGCCCAGCGCAGGTTGGCGGTCGACTGCTCGTCGGCGATCACGACACAGCCGTCGGCCCGGGACAGCTCCAGGGCCCGCTCGACGATCTAGTGCGGCTTGCTCGTGGGGGCGCTCATCGACCGGCCTCCTGCGTCGTGTTGAGGATGCTGACGCCCCTGAAGAGGGCGGACGGGCAGCCGTGCGACACGGCGGCGACCTGGCCGGGCTGGGCCTTGCCGCAGTTGAAGGCGCCGCCCAGGACGTACGTCTGGGGACCGCCGACGGCTGCCATGGAGCCCCAGAAGTCGGTGGTCGTGGCCTGGTAGGCGACGTCCCGCAGCTGCCCGGCGAGCCGCCCGTTCTCGATCCGGAAGAAGCGCTGTCCGGTGAACTGGAAGTTGTAGCGCTGCATGTCGATGGACCAGGACCGGTCCCCGACGACGTAGATGCCGCGCTCGACCCCGCCGATGAGATCCTCCGTCGACATCCCGGCGGGATCCGGCTGCAACGACACGTTGGCCATGCGCTGCACCGGCACGTGGGCGGGGGAGTCGGCGAAGGCGCACCCGTTGGACCGCTCGAACCCGGTCAGCCGCGCGATGCGCCGGTCCAGTTGGTAGCCGACCAGCGTCCCGTCCCGCACCAGGTCCCAGGACTGCGCCTCGACGCCCTCGTCGTCGTACCCGACGGTCGCAAGGCCGTGCTCGGCGGTGCGGTCACCGGTGACGTTCATCAGCTCCGAGCCGTAGCGCAGCTTGCCGAGCTTGTCGAAGGTGGCGAAGGAGGTGCCGGCGTAGGCGGCCTCGTAGCCGAGCGCCCGGTCCAGTTCCGTGGCGTGCCCGATGGACTCGTGGATGGTCAGCCACAGGTTGGACGGGTCGACGACCAGGTCGTACAGGCCCGGCTCGACGCTCGGCGCCCGCATCTTCTCGGCGAGCAGCCCGGGAAGCTGCTCGAGCTCGGCGTCCCAGTCCCAGCCGGTGCCCGTGAGGTACTCCCAGCCGCGCCCGACGGGCGGCGCGATGGTGCGCATGGAGTCGAACTCGCCGCTCGACTCGTCGACCGACACGGCGGTCAGCTGCGGGTGCAGCCGCACGCGCTGCTGCGTGGTCACGGTGCCGGCCGTGTCGGCGTAGAACTTGTTCTCGTGCACGGTGAGCAGCGAGGCGTCGACATGGTCCACCCCGTCGGCGGCGAGCAGCCGCATGCTCCACTCGGTCAGCAGCCCGGACTTCTCCTCGTCGGGCACGGTGAACGGATCGATCTCGTACGAAGAGATCCACGTTCTGTCGGTGTGCACCGGCTCATCCGCGAGCTCCACCCGCTCATCCGAACCCGCTGCCTTGATCACCTGGGCGGACAGCTTCGCCATCGCCACCGCCTGACTCGCCACCTTGGCGGCGGCGTCCATGGTCAGGTCCACACCGGACGCGAACCCCCACGTCCCGCCGTGCACGACCCGCACCGCGTACCCCAGATCGGTGGTGTCCGACGACCCGGACGGCTTGCCGTCCCTGAGCCGCCAGGACGCACTGCGCACCCGCTCCAGCCGGAAGTCGGCGTGCTCCGCACCCAGCGCACGCGCGCGTGCCAGCGCGGCGTCGGCCAGGGCGCGTAGCGGAAGCGCCGTGAAGGCTTCGTCGATGGTATGTGGCACCTGGGTCTCTTCCTGTTGGTGTGACCGGTGGTTGCTCCGATCATGTCGCGTCGGCGGGGGCGCGGGCCACACGTTTGCGTCCGGCGTACGCAGCTTTCTGTAGGGATCCAACAGCGAGTCCCCTGCGCCACTGTCGGCGCCCGAATGTCACGGACCGCTGCCCGAACGATAGGTTTTCGGTGAAGCCGCCTGTCATCCAGGTGTTCGGGCGGGGGCATCAGACCGCTATCGAAAGGGTGATCCGTTGAGCCGCTCGGTTCTCGTCACCGGAGGCAACCGGGGCATCGGCCTCGCCATCGCCCGCGCTTTCGCCGACGCCGGCGACAAGGTTGCGATCACATACCGTTCGGGGGAGCCGCCGTCCGGCTTCCTTGCCGTCAAGTGCGACATCACCGACCCCGAGCAGGTGGAGCAGGCCTACAAGGAGATCGAGGCCGAGCACGGCCCCGTCGAGGTGCTGATCGCCAACGCCGGCATCACCAAGGACCAGCTCCTGATGCGCATGTCCGAGGAGGACTTCACCTCGGTCATCGACACCAACCTCACCGGCACCTTCCGCGTCGTCAAGCGTGCCAACCGGGGCATGCTGCGCGCCAAGAAGGGCCGCGTCGTCCTGATCTCCTCGGTCGTCGGTCTGTACGGCGGCCCCGGCCAGGCGAACTACGCCGCCTCCAAGGCCGCCCTGGTCGGCTTCGCGCGTTCCCTCGCCCGTGAGCTGGGCTCGCGCAACATCACCTTCAACGTCGTCGCGCCCGGCTTCGTCGACACCGACATGACCAAGGTGCTCACCGACGAGCAGCGCGCCACCATCGTGTCGCAGGTGCCGCTCGCCCGGTACGCGCAGCCGGAGGAGATCGCCGCGACGGTGCGGTTCCTCGCCTCGGACGACGCCTCGTACATCACTGGAGCCGTCATCCCTGTTGACGGCGGACTGGGAATGGGTCACTGATCACCATGAGCGGAATTCTCGAGGGCAAGCGCGTCCTGATCACCGGTGTGCTGACGGAGGCCTCCATCGCCTTCCACGCCGCCAAGCTGGCCCAGGAGCAGGGCGCCGAGGTCATCCTCACCGCGTTCCCGCGGCCCACGCTGACCGAGCGCATCGCCAAGAAGCTCCCCAAGCCCACCAAGGTCATCGAGCTCGACGTCACCAACGACGAGCACCTCGGCCGCCTGGCCGACATCGTCGGCGAGGAGCTCGGCGGCCTCGACGGCGTCGTCCACTCCATCGGCTTCGCCCCGCAGGACGCGCTCGGCGGCAACTTCCTCAACACGCCGTTCGAGTCGGTCGCCACGGCCATGCACGTCTCGGCGTACTCCCTGAAGTCGCTCACCATGGCCTGCCTGCCGCTGATGCAGAACGGCGGCTCGGTCGTCGGCCTCACCTTCGACGCCCAGTTCGCCTGGCCGCAGTACGACTGGATGGGCCCGGCCAAGGCCGCCCTGGAGGCCACCAACCGCTACATGGCGCGTGACCTGGGCAAGCAGAACATCCGCTGCAACCTGATCTCGGCCGGTCCGCTCGGCTCGATGGCCGCCAAGTCCATCCCGGGCTTCAGCGAGCTGGCCTCCGTCTGGGACAGCCGCTCCCCGCTGGAGTGGGACCTGAAGGACCCCGAGCCGGCCGGCCGCGGCATCGTCGCCCTGCTGAGCGACTGGTTCCCGAAGACCACGGGCGAGATCATCCATGTCGACGGCGGCCTGCATGCCATCGGCGCCTGATCACCGCTGATCAAGGGCTCGCATCCCACCGGGTGCGGGCCCTTCGCGTGTCCCCCGTTCGGCCTATCCGGCCGGGCGGGGGCGGGCCACAACCGGGCACGCTGGAGTTCGCGTTCACCACGCGTCCCTCCCCAGCACGGCCGAGGAGGTCCCCTTGTGCGCCTGTACCGCAGCCTGGCCTCAGCGACCGTCGCCGTAGCCCTCCTCCTGCTCCTTCCGTACGACGCGATGCCCCATGCGCGCGTGCCGGCCGACGAACCGACGGCTGCCCCCTTCGGCGCCGAGTGCCGGACGAGCATCCAGGGCTCCCATGTGGTGGCCCACTGCCACAATCCCTACGTGGACACCGATCGCGTCCAACTGCACATCGAATGCGACCGTTGGTGGGACATCGACACCGACAGCGCCCCTGTCGACACCGGGCCCGCGATGACCGTGCGGCTCGCCGGCCGCTGCTGGAAGGAAGTCGCCTCGGTGTGGGTCAGCCACCAGAACCGGGGAAGCTGAGCCGGCCCGGACGGCACTGGAACGGGTAGCCCGCGGCCTCGGTCGCCGCCGTCTCGGCGTCGCCCGCGCGGATGGCGTCCAGGAGCCGTGTGTGGTCCATGTACGTCTCCGGCGTCAGCCTCTCGCCGACGTCCTCGCGCAGCCAGTCCCGCAGCACCTCGCCCAGGTCCGCGTACATCGCGGTCATGACGTCGTTGTGGGAGGCGGCCACCACCGCCAGGTGGAAGGTGGCGTCCGCTGCCACGAACGCCTCCGTGTCACCCGACTCCCAGGCCTCCTCGCGCCGCCGCAGCAGCGCGTCGAGCTGCTTGAGGTCCTTCTCGGTGCGCCGCTCGGCGGCGAGCTTCGCGGCGGCCGACTCCAGCGTGGAACGCAGCTCGGCGATGTGCCGCGGGTCTGCGCCCGCGAAACGGCGGTGCATCACGCCCGCCAGCTCGCTGGTCGCCACGACGTACGTGCCGGAGCCCTGGCGGATGTCCAGCAGGCCGTTGTGCGCCAGCGCCCGGACGGCCTCGCGGACCGTGTTGCGGGCGACGCCGAGCTGCTCGACCAGTTCGGGCTCCGTCGGGATGCGGGAGCCGACCGGCCACTCGCCCGAGGCGATCTGGTTGCGCAGCTCGGCGATGACCTGCTCGGACAGTGCCGAACGGCGGGGGTGGCTCAGGGGCATGGCACACCTTCGCACGGAACGGGCGGCAGCGGACTGCAGAGGGATGGACAGCCAATCATCCCATGATTCTATGATGGGGCTATGGCAGCGAGCGAGGAAACCCGGACTAGGACGCACCCGGACGTAAGCGGTCCGGCAACCAGCCCGCCGGCGACGGCGGGGGAGAGGTCCCCCGCGCGCGCGTGGACCATGCGCCTGGTCGTCCTCGGTATCGTCCTCTCCGCGCTGAACCTCCGCCCCGCCATCACCAGCCTCGGCGCGCTCCTCGAAGAGGTCCGCGACGGGCTCGGCATGAGTGGCAGCGTGGCCGGCCTGCTCACCTCGGTACCGCCGCTCTGCTTCGCCGTCTTCGGCGTCATGGCACCGCGGCTGGCCCGCCGCTTCGGCCCCGGCGCCGTGGTCTGCGCCGGCATGGCGGCCATCACCGCGGGCCTGATCGTCCGGCCGTACACGGGCGGCACGGCCGGTTTCCTGGCCGCCAGCGCCCTCGCCCTCATGGGCATCGCGGTCAGCAACGTGCTGATGCCGGTCATCGTCAAGCGCTGGTTCCCGGACCGGGTCGGCTCGATGACCGGCCTGTACTCGATGGCCCTCGCCCTCGGGACCTCGGCCGCGGCCGCGGTGACCGTGCCCATGACCGAGGTGCTGGGCGGCAGTTGGCAGTCCGGGCTCGCACTCTGGGCCGTTCCGGCCGCGGCGGCCGTACTGCCGTGGATTGCCCTCGTACGGGACCGGAGGGCGACGTCCGCCGGAGAGGCGGCCGACCGGCGGGAGCACGCGCGCGAGGACGCTCCCGCGCTGCGGATCACCCGGAGCCGCACCGCCTGGGCCCTCGCCGTCTTCTTCGGGCTCCAGGCCACCGCCGCCTACATCACCATGGGCTGGATGGCCCAGATCTTCCGCGACGCGGGCGTCGCCGCGGGCACGGCCGGGCTGCTCCTCGCCGTCACCATGGTGATGGGCGTGCCGCTGGCCTTCGTCATCCCCCGGCTCGCCACGCGACTGCCCCAGCAGGGGCCGATCGTGCTCGTGCTGGGCGTCTGCGGACTCGCCGGTTACGCCGGCCTGTACTTCGCGCCGGCCGAAGGCGCCTGGGCCTGGGCCCTGCTGCTCGGCGTGTCCAACTGCGCCTTCCCGCTGGCCCTCACCATGGTCGGGATGCGCGCCAGAACGGGCGCGGGCGTCGCCCAGCTGTCGGGCTTCGCGCAGAGCACCGGCTATCTGATCTCCATCCCCGGGCCGCTCCTGGTGGGCGTGCTCTACCAGCACAGCGGCGGCTGGGGGCTGCCCATCGCCCTCATGGCCGGCCTGATGATCCCCCAGATGGCGGTGGGGGTCCTCGCGGGCCGCAACCGCACGGTGGAGGCGGAGGCGGCCCGCTGACCCCGGCGGAGGAGGCACGGGCGCGGGGTGGGAGACTTGCCGCATGCCAGTGCTCGATCCGAACCCCCAGAACGGCCAGAAGAAGATGCTGCTCGTCTTCGGCTCGTTCTTCGCCATCTTCGTGATCATCGCCATCGTGGCGTCGATCGCCGCCCCGTGACACCCCTCGGCCCTCACCCCCTAAGGGATGGTGGGGCCAGCCCCACCATCCCTTAGGGGGTGAGGGTCAGGGTCAAGTGGGTGGATCACCGGATGGGTTGGCCGCTCTTGTTTCCGTAGCTTCGAACTGTGGCCGCGCGACGCGGACCACGACCCATCGAGGACGGACCCACGGAGGCATCATGTCGGCCCGCACGCACACCTGGCCTCACCCGGCGACCACCGGCCGCGTCGACATCCGGCTGCCCTGGTGGGCCCTCGCCCTGCCGATAGTCGCCTTCGTCGCGCTGCTGGGCCTGATGCTGAACCCCTCCGACGCCCACGCGGCGACCGGCGAGCCCGCCATCACCCACCTCGTCGAGCGTGCACACCAGCTGATGACCCGCTGAGCACGGGCGAAGCCGCCCGTCAACTCCCTGCGCCCCATGGCCTGTTTCATGCGAAGCTGGATCTCATGAGCGTCGCAGAACCCCGCAGGATTGTCCTCTTCCGGCATGCGAAAGCCGACTGGCCACAGGTGAACGACCACGAGCGGCCGCTCGCCGAGCGGGGCCGCAAGGACGCCGCCGTCGCCGGACGCAAGCTGGCCGACTCCGGTATCCCCTTCGACCTGGCCCTCTGCTCCACCGCGATCCGGACCCGCGAAACCTGGAAGCTCGCCGTCCACGAGTTCTCGCAGCGGCCGAAAACCGTTTACGAGGAGCGGATCTACGAGGCCTCGCCCGGCGAGCTGATCGCCGTGCTCAACGAAACCCCCGACGACGCGCAGAACGTTCTCCTGATCGGCCACAACCCGGGCGTGCAGGGCCTCGCCGAGGTCCTGGCGGCCTCCGCCGACGAGGACGCCCGGGAGCGAATGAGCCGCCGCGGCTTCCCGGCCGCCGCCTTCGCCGTGCTGACCTTCACCGGCTCCTGGAAGATCCTGGAACCTGGCGCGGCCACCCTGGTCGACTACTGGGCGCCGTCCGAGTGATCCCGTCCAGGTGAAGGGCCTCGGCACGCTCGCAGTGCCGGGGCCCTTCCCTACGGCGGTCGGCTCAGTCCTCGTCGTGCGTGTCCGCCGCCTCCACCTCTTCGCGGGTCACGCCCAGCAGATACAGGACCGTGTCCAGGAACGGCACGTTCACCGCCGTGTGCGCCGCCTCGCGCACCACCGGCTTGGCGTTGAAGGCGACCCCGAGCCCCGCCGCGTTCAGCATGTCCAGGTCGTTGGCGCCGTCGCCGATCGCCACGGTCTGCGCCAGCGGTACGCCTGCCTCCGCGGCGAACCGGCGCAGCAGCCGCGCCTTGCCCGCCCGGTCCACGATCTCGCCGGTGACCCGGCCGGTCAGCCTGCCGTCGACGATCTCCAGCGTGTTGGCCTGCGCGAAGTCGAGCCCCAGCCGCTCCTTGAGGTCATCGGTGACCTGGGTGAACCCGCCCGAGACAACGCCCACTTGGTACCCGAGCCGCTTCAGCGTCCGGATCAGCGTGCGCGCGCCCGGCGTCAGCCGCACCTCGCTGCGCACCTTGTCCACCACCGACGCGTCCAGCCCCTTGAGCAGCGCCACGCGCGCGTGCAGCGACTGCTCGAAGTCCAGCTCCCCGCGCATCGCGGCCGCCGTCACCTCGGCGACCTCGGCCTCGCAGCCGGCGTGCGCGGCGAAGAGCTCGATCACCTCGTCCTGGATGAGCGTGGAGTCCACGTCCATCACAACCAGGCGTTGAGCGCGCCGGTGCAGGCCCGCAGCGACGACCGCCACGTCCACGCCGAGCGCCGCCGCGTCCGTGACCAGGGCGGTGCGCAGCGGCTCGGTCTCCACGCCGGACACCGCGAACTCGACCGCCGTCACGGGGTACTTGGCGAGCCGGAAGATACGGTCGATGTTGCCGCCGGTCCTGGTGATCCGGCCGGCGATCGCGGCCGTCGCCTCCGCGGTGAGCGGATGCCCCAGCACCGTCACCAGGGACCGGCCGAGGCCGCGCGGCCGGTTGTCGCCGAGGCCGGAGATGATCTCCGCCTGCATCTTCATGGACTCCGCCCAGCTGTGGACGGTGGCCCGCAGATCGCCCTCGAGTCCGCGGGGCGGCTCGGTCACGAGCGCGCACAGCACGATCCGGCCGCGCGTGACGACCTGCTCGATGTCGACCACGTCGACGGAGTAGGCGGCGAGGGTGTCGAAGAGTCCGGCCGTGATGCCCGGCCTGTCCTTGCCGAAGATCTTGACAAGGAGAGTGGGGACGTCAGAGGTCTGCGAAGCGCTCATGGTGTTCCCACCGTAACCGGCACCCCGTGCCTGTCGCCCCTGAGGTCCGCTTAGCGGACACGGAACAGTGGATAACACTGGATGTCGCTCCGGTGGCGTACTCCCGACGGGTCGGCCACGGCTGAGCCCCCCGCCCCGACTTCCACCGGCCGGCGGTTCACCGCAGGCCCTTGGGCCGCCCGGACGGCGGAGGACCGGGCGGCGGAGGTGGCGGCCCCTCCTCGGGCGAGGTCGGCGGTTGCCTGCCCGGCGCCTCGGACGACGGCGGCCCTGGACGCCGTGGAGGCGGATCGAAGGGCCGGGCGACGGTGGGAGCGCCGTACATGTCGTCGCCCCGCGGAGCCCCGTCGGAGGGCCGTACGTCCTCGCGCTCCCGCAGCTCCTCCGGCACCCGCAGATAGGGATTGGTGTCAGGGTTCGGCGGCCGGTACGGCGTGCTGGGCGCATACGGCCCCGACGTCCCCGCAGGAACGGGCGCCCCCCCGCGCCCCGTCACCGCGTGCCAACGGCGCCGCCTTCCGCCCCGCGGCCCCGGTCGCGTACGCCAGCAGCGCGCCGACGGCACCCGCACCCGCGCCCCACAGGGCGCCGAGCAGCAGCGCCATCCCGAGGTGCCCCTGCAGTTCGACCCTCGCCCCGAACGCATCGAATCCCAGCACGGACAGCGAGGCGTCCAGGGACACCTCCGTCAGCAGGCCGAGCAGCGGCAGCGCCAGCGCGGTCACGACCCCCAGTCGCAGCGCACACCGCCCGGCGAAGCCGAGGGCGCCCTGATCACGTACCGGCGTCCGCACCCCCTGCAACACGCCCGCCAGCAGCATCATCAACGCCGCCGCCACGCCGAGCAGCCACACCCGCCCGTCCAGCTCGGCCAGCCGCCCCAGTGTGACCGGCTGGTCGGAGTCGACCAGCAGGTCGTCCAGCGGATCCGGCAGAAAACGGGTCAGCGCACCCGAGGCCTCCCCGTCCCACGGCACGAAGAGTCCGAGGGGAATCCCCAGCCACACGCCGTTCGGCGCGCCGAGCAGCGCGGCCCCCGCGATCCGCTTCGGACGGTCGTCGCCGATCGCCGCGTAGGCCGCCGCCGCGAGCCCTGCCGCCACGGCCACCAGCAGCACCGCGACCAGCGCCGACACGGCCGGCCGTACGACCCGGTGCACGGCCTCCCAGCCGCGTGGCAGGGGAGTGCGGCGTGCGGCCAGCAGGGCGATCAGCAGGACCCCGGCCGACCAGCCCAGGCCGCCGAGCAGCGTGGGCGCGGTGTCCACGGTGAACCCGACCGCCGCTTCCGCGTCGATGAGGTCGCCGACCCGGTCGGGCAGCAGCCCGCCGATGTCCCCGACGTCCCCGAGCCCGGGGATCTCGATGCCGCCGGAGCCCGAGCCGCCGGGTAGCCCGTCCAGCCCCAGGGAGCCGCCGTCGATCGTGATGACGTCGTGCCCCGCCCAGGCCAGCCCGCCCAGCGTCGCCACGAACAGAGCGACCACCGCGCCCGCGCGCGCGAGGAGTTCGGCCGGTGCGACCACAACTCCCGCCGTACGCAGGGACCGTAAGAAGAACCAGGACAAAAGGAGCGCGCCGACCAGACTCACACCCAGCGGCGTGATCTCGAGGGCCGTCGTGGCCTCGGCGCCTTCCAGCCCGAACGCGGACACATCGCCCGACGGCGTGACCGAACCACCCGCCCCGAGCGCCACGACCGCCGCGGTCATCGGCCCCAGCGAACCGGCCGAGTCCGCCTCCAGCAGATGCAGCCCGAGTGCCGCCGTGCCCGCCATCCCGATCAACGCCCAGCTCACGGAGGCGATCGCGGACAGCAGGATGTCGACCCACGGCAGCCTCCTGCCGTACTCCGCGCTCTCGGCGTTCTCGACGCTCATGGCAGACCCCCCATCCGCGGCACGGTGTCGCCACCGCGCATGTCCCCCTCGCGTGGGATTACCACTCTCCGGCCCGGTTTCAACCCCGTCAACGGGACGAGTCGTTGCGCCCGTACGCGGTCTTCACAAGGCCCGACTTTCGGTCAGGGGGCCGCTCCTGAAATAGTTCCCCCCGATGTTCGACATCCCTAGACTCCCTGTGATGGGGGTAACTCGGGGGACAACTCAGTGGGGCATGGAGTGCCGGAACTCGTACTGCAAACCAATGGACGAACCTGGACGCTCGAGCCGTCCAGGGCATACACACTCGGACGCGATCCGCAAGGAGACATCGTGTTCGACGACGCCAGGGTCTCCTGGCGGCACGCCACGGTCAGCTTCAACGGCCGCAGTTGGGTCATAGAAGACCATGGCAGCACCAACGGCACGTTCGTGCAGGGGCAGCGGATCCACCAGATGGAGATCGGCCCCGGCTCGTCCGTCAACCTGGGCAACGCGACCGACGGACCGCAGCTGAACCTGTCCGGCGCCGCGGCGGCTGTCGCACCTCAGGCACAGCCCCAGCAGCAGCCGTACGCCGCTCAGGGCGCCAATCCTGGCTGGTCCCAGCAGGCGCCAGAGCAGGCGCCGCAGCAGCAGGCCCCGCAGGCCGGCTGGCAGCAGCCGCAGCAGCCCGTCGCGAAGGTTCCGCACCAGCAGGGCCCCGGTGGTGGCGCGGGGGCGCCGCCGGTCTACGGCGACCGCAGCCCGACCACGTTCCACCAGTTCGCGCTCGGCCGCGTCATGCGCATCGGCCGCGCCCTGGAGAACGACCTGGTCGTCTCCGACCTCCAGGTCTCCCGCAACCACGCGGAGTTCCACTCGACGCCCGACGGTCGCATGGAGATCCGCGACCTGGGATCGCACAACGGCACGTACGTCAACGGCCAGCCGATCCCCAAGGGCGGATCCCAACTGCTCGGCCCGACCGACATCGTGGGCGTCGGCCACTCGACGTTCCGGATCGTCGGCGACCGGCTCGAGGAGTTCGTCGACACCGGTGAAGTCAGCTTCTCCGCCCGCCACTTGACCGTCACGGTCGACGGCGGCAAGCAGATCCTCAAGGACGTCTCCTTCGGCGTCCCGGAGAAGTCGCTGATCGCGGTGATCGGCCCGTCCGGCTCCGGCAAGTCGACCCTGCTCAAGGCGCTCACCGGCTACCGGCCCGCCAACCAGGGCGAGGTCCTGTACGACAACCGGAACCTCTACAAGCAGTTCGCCGAGCTGCGCCAGCGCATCGGTCTGGTCCCGCAGGACGACATCCTGCACAAGGAGCTGACCGTCAAGAAGGCCCTCAAGTACGCGGCCAAGCTGCGCTTCCCCGCCGACACGACGGCACAGGAGCGCGAGGCCCGGATCGACGAGGTGCTGCGCGAGCTGAAGCTCGACATCCACAAGGACAAGAAGGTCACGTCCCTGTCCGGCGGCCAGCGCAAGCGTGTCTCGGTCGCCCTGGAGCTGCTCACCAAGCCGTCGCTGATCTTCCTCGACGAGCCGACGTCCGGCCTCGACCCGGGCATGGACCGCGATGTCATGCAGCTGCTGCGCGGCCTCGCCGACGACGGCCGTACGGTCCTCGTCGTCACCCACTCCGTGGCCGAACTGGCACTGTGCGACAAGCTTCTCGTGATGGCCCCGGGCGGCTCGGTCGCCTACTTCGGCCCGCCCGAGGAGGCGCTGAACTTCTTCGGCTACGACACCTGGGCCGACGTCTTCTCCGCCTTCGAGAACTACCGCGACTACGACTGGGCGGGCCGCTGGAAGGGCTCGCAGCACTACCAGATGTACGCCGCGGACATCGACGCCGTCGCCGCACAGTCCGTACAGATGCCGCCGATGCAGGCGATGAAACCGCCGAAGCCGCAGGGCTGGATGTCCCAGTTCGTCACCCTGGTGCGCCGCTACGTCTCGGTGATCGCCTCCGACCGCGGCTTCCTGGCGCTGATGCTGATCCTGCCGGCCGTGCTCGGCGCGGTGAGCCTGCTCATCGACCCGGACAACGGCCTGCTGCCCAACCCGGCCAACCCGCAGACCGGGCGCATCATCCCGAACGGGACGGCCACCACGGTCCTGCTGATCCTCGCGGTCGGCGCCTGCTTCGCCGGCGCCGCCAACTCCGTCCGCGAGCTGATCAAGGAACGGGTGATCTACGAGCGGGAGCGCGCGACCGGCCTGTCCCGGTCCGCGTACCTCATGTCCAAGGTGTTCGTGCTGGGCATGATCACCGTGCTGCAGGGCCTGCTGGTCGGCGTCATCGGCTTCTCCAGCCGGGAGCTCCCGGAGGAGGGCTTGGTCCTCGGCGGGCTCACGCTCGTGGAGCTCTCCCTGCCGATCATGGCGCTGGGCTTCACCTCGATGATGTTCGGTCTGATCATCTCGTCCCTGGTGAAGACGGCCGAGAAGACCATGCCGCTGCTGGTCATGTTCGCGATCATCCAGGTCGTCTTCACGGGCTGCCTGTTCGCCCTGAACGGCACGGTCGGCGTCAACCAGTTCTCGTACCTGATGCCGTCCCGCTGGGCGGTCGCCGCCGCGGGTGCCACGCTGGACTTCAACAAGATCAGCCCGCCCGAGGAAGGCGCCGACAACGACCCGCTGTGGGAGCACTCCGTCGGCACCTGGGGCATGGACATGGCCGCCCTGCTCGCCCTCGGGGTGATCTGCGGCTTCTTCGTGGCCCGCTTCCTGCGCCGCCACGAGCCCGAGGTCATGCGCAAGTAGGCGCGGGCAAGGAGTTCGTACGAAGCCGAAGGGCGGCACCCGGTCAGGAGGGGTGCCGCCCTTCGGCGTGCGCGACCGGAGGTCCGCGCCGGCCTCGGTCCGCGCGGTTTCGTCAGTACGCGCCGAAGACGTTGTCGATCGAGCCGTACTTGTCGGCCGCGTAGTTGGCGGCGGCGGTGATGTTGGCGACCGGGTCGTAGATGTTCCAGGACGTGCCGGGGACGTGGTACGCGTTGAAGGTCGGCGGGATCACCTGGAGCAGGCCCTTGGACGGGACGCCGTTGACGGCGTTGATGTCCCAGTTGTTGATGGCGTTCGGGTTGCCCGAGGACTCCCGCATGATGTTGCGGTGCAGACCGTTGTAGGAGCCCGGGATGCCCTTGCTCTGCATGATGTCCAGCGACTGCCGGATCCAGCCGTCGAGGTTGTTGGCGTAGGTCGCCTTCGCGGCGACCTGCTGGACCTGGACGCGCTGCGCGGACCGGCTCGCGGCCTCCTTCGCCTGACGCACCAGCTCCGCCTTCCGCTCGGCGGCGGCCTTCTTCGCGGCGGCGGCTTCGGCGGCGGCCGCCTTCTTCTTGGCGGCGGCTTCGGCGGCGGCCTTCTTCTTCGCCTCGATCGCCTCGACCTTCACGCTGGCAACCGCCAGCTGGTCGGTGACGCTGGCCCTGACGTCCTTGACCCGCTCGGAGCTGTAGGTCACCGGGGACGCGGAGGCGGCGTCGATCGTGGTCGTCTGCCCGCCCGAGGGAACCGCCGAGAACGCGAGGGCGGCGGCGCCGAGCGTGGCGACACCGGCGAGGGCGATCTTGTGGTTCTTGGCCAGCGCGCGACCACGGTCGCGAAGCTTGGTGTTCTTGGGCATGGCTGATGGACCTCTTCGAATAGCGCGGAGGTCGCTCTACGTCCAGCGGGGGAATCGGCTCTTCCCGCACGAACGCCGCGGGCCGAAACCCACGGCGCTGAGCGACGGCAGCCATTGTTAGCGGCCGCAAAATTCCCAGGCAAAGGTGTGACGTACTACCCCAGCTAGTAGACACCGAAATGACAAAACGGGACAGATTGGACCATCTGTCCCGCTCGGCATGAGGGGGTTTATCTCCTATGCGCCTTAGTATGTGATCTGCACCCTATGTGCGGGCTCACATGGACCGCGCAACAGTCTCACCAACAGTTGCGTGAGCAATGCTCTGCGTGAGCACCTTCCGCCGGAAGCAGGAGATGCACGTCCCCGAACTCGTGCCACAGGTAGCGCCCGCGCAGGGCCTCCTCGTACCCGCGGTCGATCGCCGCCCGCCCCGCGACCGCCTCCAGCATCAGCAGATGCGAGGCCTCCGGCTCGTGCAGCCCCGTCAGCAGCCCGTCCACCACCCGCACCCCGCGCTCCGGGGTGACGACGAGATCCGTCCACCCTTCACGCGCACGTACGACCCCGTCGGCTCCGGCCGCCGACTCCACGGCCCGCACGGCCGTCGTCCCGACGGCGATCACCCGCCCGTCCCCGGCCTTGACCGCATTGATCAGCCGAGCCGACGCCCCCGACACGGCGAAACGCTCGGGATACGGCGGCTCGTGTGCCTCCGCCGACGCCACCCCCGTGTGCAGCGTCACAGGCGCGAACTGCACACCCCGGCTCACCAGCTCCGTCACCATCCGCACCGTGAAGGGCCGCGCCGCACTCGGCATCTCCGCACTGCCCGCCCCGTCGGCCGACGGCAGCGCGAACACCGTCTGGTAGACGGACAACGGCTGGTCCCGCTCCGTATAGGAGTAACGAATCGGCCGCCCGTGCTCCCGCAGCATCCCAAGGACCCCCGCCCCGGACGGCCGCGCCCACCACAGCCGCTCGCCCCGTGCACTGAGCGGCTCCTCCACTACCAGCCGCACGCCCCCGGGCAGCCGCACCTCTGTCCCCACAGGGCAGCCCGCACGCGCGCGCGTGGTGCCCTTCCCGTCCGGATCCCGCAGCTCGACCGCCCACCGCCCGTCGTCCCCGCGGGTCGAGAAATGCACCACCCCGCGCGCGTGCCCGATCCGCCCGTCCACCGCGGCGGCCAGGGTCGGCGATGTGTTGACGACCAGCAGATCCTCCGCCCGCAGCAGCCGCGGCAGCTCCACGAACGCGTGATGCGACACCTCCGCGCCCCGCGACACCAGCAGCCGTACGGCGTCCCGGTCCAGCCCCGGCCCCCGCTGCTCCACCGGCACCCGCGCGGACAACTCCTCCGGCACCTGGACGGCCGGCGTCATCGATCCCCCTCCAGCAGCGCCGGCGCACCGTAGCGGCCGCTCACCGGCCGCTCGTCCAGCAGCCGCAGGAACGCCGGCACCACACCGGCGGGCTCCGGCCGCGGATCACCGTCGTCCGGTACAGCCGCCGCGTACAGGTCCGTGGCCATGTCACCGGGGTCGACCGCCCAGACCCGCAGCTCCGGCTCCTCCACGGCCAGCACCGCTGCGAGATGGTCCAGAGCCGCCTTGGACGCCCCGTAGCCGCCCCACGTCTCGTACGCCTCGGCGGCCGCATCCGAGCTGACCGCGATCACCGCCCCCGCGTCGGCCGCCTTCAGCAGCGGCAGCGCCTCCTGCACCAGGCCGAGCGCGGCCACCAGGTTCACCTCCAGCGCCCGCCGCAGCCCGTCCAGCGGCAGCTCCCGAAGCCGTACGAGCGGCTCGGCGCCCAGCGCGCTCGCGTTGCTCACCAGCAGATCGACGCCGCCCAGCTTCCAGGCCGCCGCGACCAGCGCGGCCCGGTGCCCGGCGTCCGTGACATCGCCGGGCAGGGCCTCCACGCGGGTTCCGTACTCCGCGAGCGCTGTCGCCGTCTCCCGCAGCGACTCGGCCCCACGGGCGTCCAGCACCAGATCCCAGCCGCGCCCGGCCAGCGCCTCGGCGAGCGCCCGCCCCAGCCCCTTCGAGGCCCCCGTGATGATCGCTACCGGCATGATCCACGTCCCCTCGTCCTCTACGCCGCTCGATCGGCGTGCCCTCAACGTAGGAACCGGGCAGCCGGCCCCACCTCGGCCGCGGGCCGCAATCGGTCGGGGCCCTTCGACCTAATCCATCCGGCCACAACCTTGGTCCTAGGCCGGTCCTAGGCCCACCGGCCCAGGCGGCTGCCGTCACCGGTCCGATCCGCGGTGTCACAGCCCGCCGGTACCGTGAGGACATGAGTCACGGCCCCCGGTCCGGCCTCGCCGCGGTGAGCTCCGCGCTGCTGGCCATGAGCAGGCACCTCGAGGTGCGCGACGTCCTCAAGACGATCGTCGCCTCGGCCCGCGAGCTGCTCGACGCGCAGTACGCCGCGCTCGGCGTCCCGGACGACCATGGCGGGTTCGCGCAGTTCGTGGTCGACGGGGTCAGTGACGACCAGTGGCGGGCCATCGGTCCCCTCCCGCGCCAGCACGGCATCCTCGCCGCGATGCTCCACGACGCGAAGCCGCAGCGCCTCGGCGACGTCCGCACCGATCCGCGCTTCGAGGGCTGGCCCTCGGCCCATCCCGAGCTGTCCGACTTCCTGGGCCTGCCCATCCGAGACGGCGACGAGGTCATCGGCGCACTGTTCCTGGCCAACAAGCTGCATTCTGTGGGAGACCCCCCACACCCCCCGAGCTCCAAGCCGCAAGGCGGCTGCGGATTCACCGCGGACGACGAGGAACTGCTGGCCATCCTCGCCCAGCACGCCGCGATCGCCCTGACCAACGCCCGCCTCTACGAACGCAGCCGCGAGCTGACCATCGCCGAGGAGCGCTCCCGCCTCGCCCACGAACTGCACGACGCGGTCAGCCAGAAACTGTTCTCCCTGCGCCTGACGGCACAGGCCGCCGCGGCCCTCGTCGACCGCGACCCGGCCCGGGCCAAGGGCGAACTGCAACAGGTGGCCGCACTCGCCGCCGAGGCCGCCGACGAACTGCGCGCCGCCGTCGTCGAACTACGCCCCGCAGCCCTCGACGAGGACGGCCTCGTCGCCACCCTCCGCACCCAGATCCAGGTCCTCGACCGCGCCCACACCGCGCACGTGACCTTCACCGGCCGAGGCGTGCGCGCCCTGCCCGCCGCCCAGGAGGAGGCCATGCTGCGAGTCGCCCAGGAGGCCCTGCACAACGCCCTGCGGCACTCCGGGGCCGACCGGGTCGACGTGACCCTGGAGAGGCGCGGCAGCGGTGCCGTCCTGCGGGTCACGGACGACGGAAGCGGCTTTGAACCCCGCACGGTGCGCCGGGCGGGACGCCACCTCGGTCTGGTCTCCATGCGGGACCGGGCGAGCGGGGTCGGCGGCACGCTCACTGTGGAATCGGCGCCCGGAAAGGGCACCACCATCGAGATGGAGGTCCCCGGTGGCTGAAGCGATCAAGGTGCTGCTCGTCGACGACCACCAGGTGGTCCGCCGGGGCCTGCGCACCTTTCTGGAGGTGCAGGACGACATCGAGGTGGTGGGCGAGGCCTCCGACGGTGCCGAGGGCGTCACCCGCGCCGAGGAGCTCAAGCCCGACATCGTCCTCATGGATGTCAAGATGCCCGGCATGGACGGCGTCGAGGCGCTGCGCAAACTCCGCGAGCTGGACAATCCCGCGCGCGTGCTGATCGTCACGAGCTTCACCGAGCAGCGCACGGTGGTCCCGGCCCTGCGCGCGGGCGCCGCCGGTTATGTGTACAAGGACGTCGATCCCGACGCGCTGGCCGGCGCCATCCGCTCGGTGCACGCCGGGCACGTACTGCTCCAGCCCGAGGTGGCAGGTGCCCTGCTGTCCCAGGAGGAGGCCAACTCCGGACCAGGGAGGGCGGGTTCGCTCACCGAGCGGGAACGCGAGGTGCTCGGCCTGATAACCGACGGCCGTTCCAACCGCGAGATCGCCCGCGCGCTGGTGCTGTCCGAGAAGACGGTGAAGACCCATGTCTCGAACATCCTGATGAAGCTCGACCTGGCGGACCGCACCCAGGCGGCACTGTGGGCCGTACGCCACGGGATGACCGGCTGATCAGTACGCCCGTCCGGCAATACGGAGGGTTCCGCTCCGGGCTGAGATTCATACCGTCGTGGGAATGTCCCCCGAATGGCGCATCCTTCGTCGATCTCCGCCGTTCTTCAGTGCGTGCTGCGGCGACTGGCCGCGGCGATCGCATCAGAAGGGCTCAGAAGTGAAGAACCTGAAGAAGGCAGCGGCCGTGACGATGGTGGCCGGGGGTCTCATGGCTGCCGGTGCCGGGATGGCTTCCGCCACCGACGGCGCAACGGCCGACGGCAAGGCCGTGGGCTCGCCGGGTGTCCTCTCGGGCAACGTCGTCCAGGCCCCGGTGCACGTCCCGGTGAACGCGGTCGGCAACAGCGTGAACGTCATCGGCGTGCTGAACCCGGCCTTCGGCAACCTGGGCGTCAACCACTGACGTCCACGGCAAAGCCGCTGTGACCTCCGGCCTCCCGGGCACTCCCGGGAGGCCGGTCGGGTTTCCGCCAGCCCGCCAGTCCGCGGGTATTCGTGCCGCCCAGGGCGGCACGGGTGGGCGCGGGCGGCACCCCGTCAGCGCCGGGCTGCGCACCCACCC
>NZ_JBQQCE010000174.1:0-18805 GCF_052245645.1 Streptomyces sp. KR55
CTGCGGCACATGCCCCGCCTGCACGCTCGGCGAGGTCTGGCTGTGCGCCAACGCCCTCAACGGTGCCGCCGACGTCCACGCCCACCGCTCCCGCGACGGCGCGGAGCTGTACCCCGGGCTGAACGTGGCCGCGTTCGCGGAGGAGACGGTGGTCTCCGCTTCCTGCGCCCTGCCCGCCCCGCCCGGCGTCCCGCTCACCGACGCGGCCCTCCTCGGCTGCGCGGTGCTCACCGGCTACGGCGCCGTGCACCACTCGGCGCGGGTCCGGCCCGGCGAGACGGTCGCCGTGTTCGGGGTGGGCGGCGTCGGCCTGGCCGCCCTCCAGTCGGCCCGGATCGCGGGCGCGTCCCGGATCATCGCGGTGGACGTCTCCCCGCAGAAGGAGGAACTGGCCCGCGCCGCAGGCGCCACCGACTACGTCCTCGCCTCCGACGACACCCCCCGCGAGATCCGCGCCCGCACCGCCAAGCAGGGCGTCGACGTCGCCGTCGAGTGCGTCGGCCGCGCGGTCACCATCCGCACGGCGTGGGAGTCGACCCGCCGTGGCGGCCGGACGACGGTGGTGGGCATCGGCGGCAAGGACCAGCAGGTCACCTTCAACGCCCTGGAGATCTTCCACTGGGGCCGCACCCTCTCCGGCTGCGTCTACGGCAACTCCAACCCCGAGCAGGACCTCCCCGTCCTCGCCGACCACGTCCGCTCCGGCCGCCTCGACCTGACAGCGCTGGTCACCGAACACATCGCCCTGGACGGCATTCCGGCGGCCTTCGAGAACATGTCGGCGGGGAAGGGCGGTAGGGCCCTGGTGGTCTTCTAGCCCGGCCGCCCCGCGCTCCCCGGCCCCTGCGGGTGGGCCGGGGCTTCGGCATGCCCGCACGTCGTTCTCGGTGCCATGCGCAGGCAAAACTCCTGCTGCACGACCCGTTGACGGCCATACCGTCCGGTCAGTACGTTCCCGGAACCCGAGCCACCCCCTGTTCCGTCCCCGCACCCACCGGAGTGTGCACGCATGGACACCGCACCTTCCGCCCAGCCGCTCACCACCGCCCCAGCCACCCCGAACCGCCGCCGGGTCGCCACCGCAGCCGCCCTCGCCTCGGCCGTCGAGTGGTACGACTACTTCGTCTTCGGCATCGCCGCCGCTCTCGTCCTCGGCGATCTGTACTTCCCGGCCGGCAGCCCCACCGCCGGAGTACTCGCCGCCTTCGCCACCTTCGCCGTCGGCTTCCTCGCCCGCCCCCTCGGCGGCATCGTCGCCGGCCACCTCGGCGACCGGCGCGGCCGCAAGCCGATGCTGGTCCTCGCGCTCACGCTGATGGGCGTCGCCACCACCGGCATCGGCCTGCTGCCCACGTACGAGACGATCGGCGTGGCCGCCCCGATCCTTCTCGTCGCCCTCCGCGTCGCCCAGGGCGTCGCGGTCGGCGCGCAGTGGGGCGGCGCGATGCTGCTCGCCACCGAGTACGCCCCCGAGGGCAAACGCGGTGTCTACGGCAGCGTCGTCCAACTCGGCGTCCCCATCGGCGTGGTCACCGCCAACACCGTCTTCCTGCTGGCCGGCGCGCTCACCACGGAGTCCGCGTTCGTGGCGTGGGGCTGGCGCGCCCCCTTCCTGGTCGGCATCCTCGTCCTCGCCCTCGCCTGGTACATCCACACCCGCGTCGAGGAGACCCCCGAGTTCCGCGAGGCGGAAAGGGCGCTGGCCGAGAAGGAGAAGTCGGAGCAGAGCTCCCCGCTGCGCACGATCCTGCGCCACCACCTCGGCACGGTCCTCCTCGCCGGAGGCTCCTTCGCCGTGAACACCGCGACGTTCTACATCCTCATCACCGGCGTCCTCGACTACACGACCCGCGAACTCGACATGGAACGCGCCGCGGTGCTCACCGTCTCCCTCTGTGTCAGCCTCACCCAGCTCGTCCTCATCCCGGCTTCCGCCGCGCTGTCCGACCGCGTCGGCCGCATCCGGATCTACGCGCTCGGCGCGGCCGGCATCGCGCTGTGGGCCGTGCCGCTGTTCCTGCTGATCGACACCGGATCGCTGCTGTGGCTCGCGGTCGGCACGTTCGTCGCCAGCTGCTTCCTCAGCATCATGTACGGCCCCCAGGCCGCCCTGTTCGCCGAGCTGTTCACGCCCGAGATGCGCTACACCGGCGCCTCCCTCGGCTACCAGATCGCGGCCGTGTTCGGCGGGGGCCTCGCCCCCTTCGTGATGGTGCTGCTCCTGGAGGCGACGGACACGTCGATGGCGGTGTCCGCCTACATCATCGGCCTCGCCGTGATCGCGCTGCTGTCCATCAAGGTTCTTGCGGACAGGGCACGTTCACGCTGATCCCGACCTGTCTCGGGCTGCGGCGTCGCTTTGGAAAAGGCGCCGCAGCCCGCGGCCGGCGCTCAGCGCAGCGCTCCCGCCTCGATGCCGAGCAGTTCGGACAGGGCGCCCTCACCTTCCGGCGTCACCTTCACCGCCCGCTCGGAGCCGATGCGCACACACCAGCCGGCGTCGAGGGCGTGCCGGCACAGGGCCGCGCCCGCGACGCCGGCGAGGTGTGGGCGGCGTTCGGTCCAGTCCAGGCATGCGCGGGCCAGCGGGCGGCGGCTCGTGCGGTCGAGGGCGATGCCCGCGGAGTCGAACCACCGCAGTCCGGCGTCCGTGAGCGCGAACCCGGTGTCCTGCAGCAGCAGTCCGCGCGCGGTCAACGCATCGGTGACCGCGATGCCGAGCCGCCCGGCGAGATGGTCGTAGCAGGTACGGCCGCGGGCCATGGCCGACCCGGCACTCGTCTCGCGCAGCCCACGCGGCCGTCGGACCACGGCACCGGGCGCGACCTGCGCGGCCAGATCCTCCACCAACTGTGCGACCCGCGCGTCGGCCAGCCGCACGTACCGGTTCCGCCCCTGCCGCTCCTCGGCCAGCACTCCGCCCGCGACCAGCCGGTGCAGATGCTCACTCGCCGTCGACGCGGCCACCCCCGCATGCCGCGCCAGCTCACCGGCGGTCCACGCCCGCCCGTCGAGCAGCGCCAGCAGACACGCGGCGCGCGTCTCGTCGGCGATCAGTCCGGCGAGCCGCGCAAGCTCCGGCGCCCGGGGATCCCTGGAGGTCATGCACCCAGCATGGTGCACTCGTCTTTCGGTGCCCACCGAACCGTCTCTACGCAGGCCGTGCTACCTGCTCGTACTGCTGCGCCAACCCGTCCAGCAGGGCCGCGAGGCCGGTCTCGAAGGCGCGCTCGTCGATCTTCTCCTGCCGCTCGGCCAGCAGATGGGCCTGCCCGAGGTGCGGGTAGTCGGCGGGGTCGTATGCGCTCACGTCGTCCACGAACCCTCCGGCGAACGAGCCCAGTGCGGAGCCCATGATGAAGTACCGCATCAGCGCGCCGATGGAGGTGGCCTGCGCGGGTGGCCAGCCGGCCTCGACCATCGCGCCGTAGACCGCGTCCGCGAGACGCAGCGCGGCCGGGCGGCGGCCGGGGCCGCGGGCGAGGACCGGGACGATGTTCGGGTGGTCGCGCAGCGCGGCCCGGTAGGAGACGGCCCAGTCGTGCAGCGCGGTCCGCCAGTCCCGGCCGTCCTCGAACATCGACAGATCGACCTGGGCGCTCACCGAGTCCGCGACCGCCTCCAGGATCTCGTCCTTGGTGCGGAAGTGGTTGTAGAGCGAGGGCCCGCTCACCCCCAGCTCCGCGGCGAGCCGGCGGGTGGAGACGGCCGCCAGGCCCTCCGTGTCCACCAGCGCGCGGGCCGTCTCGACGATCCGTTCGGTGCTGAGCAGGGGCTTGCGCGGTCGGGCCATGGCGCACATAGTAGGGCTGCGACTGGAAACTAGCAGTGCTAATTTAAATGCCAACTGTTCGACTTTCGATCTGTGGGGTGACCCGTCATGAACCTCGAGCTCAGCGAGGAGCAGACCGCCGTACGGCAGCTCGCCCGGGACTTCGTGGACCGCGAGATCGCCCCGAACGTCATCACCTGGGACCGTGCCGAGGAGGTGGACCGCGGCATCGTCAAGAAGCTCGGTGAGGTCGGGTTCCTCGGGCTGACCGTCGACGAGGAGTACGGCGGCTCGGGCGGCGACCATCTCGCGTACTGCCTGGTGACGGAGGAACTCGGCCGCGGGGACTCGTCCGTGCGCGGGATCGTGTCCGTCTCGCTGGGCCTGGTCGCCAAGACGATCGCCGCCCGGGGGAGCGAGGAGCAGAAGCGGCGGTGGCTGCCGGGGCTCACCTCCGGGGAGTACGTCGGCTGCTTCGGCCTCACCGAGCCGGGCACCGGATCCGACGCCGGGAACCTCGCCACCCGCGCGGTCCGCGACGGCGACGACTACGTGATCAACGGCACCAAGATGTTCATCACGAACGGGACGTGGGCGGATGTCGTCCTGCTGTTCGCCCGCTCCACGGACGCCCCCGGCCACAAGGGTGTCTCCGCCTTCCTCGTGCCGGCCTCCGCTCCCGGCCTGACCCGCCGCACCATCCACGGCAAGCTCGGCCTGCGCGGCCAGGCCACCGCCGAGCTGGTCCTTGAGGACGTCCGCGTCCCGGCCTCCGCGATGCTCGGAGAGGAGGGCAAGGGGTTCTCCGTCGCCATGTCCGCGCTCGCCAAGGGGCGGATGTCGGTCGCGGCGGGCTGTGTCGGCATAGCGCAGGCCGCGCTGGACGCGGCGGTGCGGTACGCCGGCGAGCGCGAGCAGTTCGGCCGGAGCATCGCCCATCACCAGCTCGTGCAGGAGCTCCTCAGCGACATAGCCGTGGATGTCGACGCCGCCCGGCTGCTGACCTGGTGGGTGGCCGACCTGATCGACCGCGGCCTGCCCTTCACCACCGAGGCGTCCAAGGCCAAGCTCTTCGCCTCGGAGGCGGCCGTCCGCGCCGCCAACAACGCCCTCCAGGTCTTCGGGGGTTACGGCTACATCGACGAGTACCCGGTGGGCAAGCTGCTGCGTGACGCCCGCGTGATGACCCTTTACGAGGGCACCAGCCAGATCCAGAAGCTGCTCATCGGCCGGGCGCTGACCGGGGTTTCGGCGTTCTGAGTACCTTCTGAGTACCTGAGCGGATGTGGGCAGCGTCACATCTGCGGACGCTTGTCCCCATGAGTGACACACCGGTCAAACAGCAGAGCACGGCCGCCTTCTACGGTCAGGCCGTCGCGTCGTTCGCCGTCGCCCTGGCCGCCACGGCCGTCGGTATCTTCCAGCTCGAGGCCGATCCATGGGTGCGCGGCTTCCTCGGCATCGCCGTCCTCTATCTCGTCACGTCCGCCTTCACGCTCGCCAAGGTCATCCGGGACCGGCAGGAGGCCGGGCAGATCGTCAGCCGGGTCGACCAGGCGCGGCTGGAGAAGCTGCTCGCCGAGCACGACCCCTTCGAGAAGCTCTGAGCGGGCGCCCTAAGCGCTCGCTCAGCTTCGGCGGTATGGTGGTGTCTCGCCCGATTAAAGGTGCGGCCCGAAGGGCCTCCGTTGAGGGCGGTGGTGGGTGACGGGCGGGCGAGAGGGGCGAACAGGCGATGAGTACGGCGGAGGAGACGGCCGGCGGCGAGATGCAGCCGTGGGCCGAGGTCACCCCTGACGCGGCCCGGCGACTGCTGATCGCCGCCGTGGAGGCCTTCGCCGAGCGCGGCTATCACGCCACGACGACCCGTGACATCGCGGGCCGCGCCGGCATGAGCCCGGCCGCGCTCTACATCCACTACAAGACCAAGGAAGAGCTGCTGCACCGCATCAGCAGGATCGGCCACGAAAGGGCCCTCGACATCCTGCGCACGGCGGCCCGGCGTGAGGGCAGCGCGACCGAGCGGCTCGCCGACGCGGTGAGTTCCTTCGTTCGCTGGCACGCCGGGGGCCGCACGACAGCGCGCGTGGTCCAGTACGAACTGGACTCCCTCGGACCCGAGGCCCGCGCCGAGATCGTCGCACTGCGGCGACAGTGCGACGCCGAGGTACGCGGCATCATCGAGGACGGCCTCGCGGCGGGCGAGTTCGACGTGCTCGACGTGCGGGGCACCACCCTCGCCGTGCTCTCGCTCTGCATCGACGTGGCTCGCTGGTTCAATGTCCAGGGCCGCTGGACGCCCGACGAGGTCGGCGCGATGTACGCCGACCTCGTCCTGCGGATGGTGGGGGCGCAGCGGACGCCGGGCGCCGAGAAGTAGACCTCAGACGTAGTACCGCGCCACCGACTCGGCGACGCACACCGGCTTGTCCCCGCCCTCGCGCTCCACGGTGAAGGCGACCGTCACCTGTGCCCCGCCCGGCACGTCCTCGACGCCGGTGATCCGCGCGGTGGCGCGCAGCCGGGAGCCGACCGGGACGGGGGAGGGGAAACGGACCTTGTTGGTGCCGTAGTTGACGCCCATCTTCACGCCCTCGACGGCGATCAGCTGCGGGCCGAACAACGGCAGCAGCGACAGCGTCAGATAGCCGTGCGCAATGGTCGTACCGAACGGACCTGCGGCGGCCTTCTCCGGATCGACATGGATCCACTGATGATCACCGGTTGCCTCGGCGAACAGATCGATCCGCTTCTGGTCGACCTCCAGCCAGTCCGTGTACCCCAGCTGCTCGCCCACCGCCGCCTTCAGCTCGTCGACGGACGTGAAGATCCTTGGCTCTGCCATGTCCCGGCCTCTCGCGTAGCTTGTCTAAGCGACTGCTTAGCATGGTGCGATCGGGAGCCCATGTCAACGGACGGTCGGTCATGGCGGGTCGGTAGGGTCGGAGGAGTGCCCAAGATTCCCGAGAAGATCCACGAGCTCACGGTCGGCCAGCTCTCCGTGCGCAGCGGCGCCGCCGTCTCCGCCCTGCACTTCTATGAGTCCAAGGGTCTGATCAGCAGCCGTCGCACCGCCGGCAACCAGCGCCGCTACACCCGTGACACGCTGCGCCGCGTCGCCTTCGTCCGCGCCGCCCAGCGCGTCGGCATTCCGCTCGCCACGATCCGTGAGGCCCTCGCCGAGCTCCCCGAGGAACGCACGCCCACCCGGGAGGACTGGGCCCGCCTCTCCGAGGCCTGGCGCTCTGAACTGGACGAGCGCATCAAGCAGCTCAACCGCCTCCGCGACCACCTCACCGACTGCATCGGCTGCGGCTGCCTCTCCCTGGACACCTGCATCCTGTCCAACCCCGATGACGCCTTCGGTGAACGCCAGTCGGGCTCCCGCCTGATGGTGGAGCGAGGGGGAGGCCGGCCGCAGGGCAGGCCGCGGCAGCGGGAGTCCGGGGACTGCAGCTGAGGGGGCTGCCGACGGGAGGTGGTCCGGGTGCGTCTCACCGCCTCCAACTGTCCCCTCTTTGTCCCCCTTTGCCCCCGTTGTCCCCCGTTGAGTACCTGTATCCTCAGGCGGACATCAGCAGCCGTTCGCGCCTGGCGTACGCCAGGGCCTCGGGCGTGAGCACGGGACGCGGCACCAGGATCCCGCAGTCCGTGCAGACCGGACCCGACGACGGTTCGTGGTCCAGGTCGTACTTCCAGACGAGGCGTTCCCCGCCGCACACCGGGCACGCCGATCCGGGCTCGCGCTCCAACGCGGCGATCAGCCGGCGCAGTACCTCCGCCAGCGGCTCGACCGGGTGGAGCCGCGGGTCGTCGCACCAGGCGACACCGAAACCGCCCCAGGTCAGCCGGTGCCAGTCGTCCACCGTGCCCGGACTGCGCAGCCCGTCGTGCTTCTCCTTCTTGCGGCGCTCGGCGAACTCGACCTCGTAGGCGAGCCATACCGCCCGCGCCTCCTCCAGCTCCTCCAACGCGGCCACGAGCCGCGCCGGTTCGGGAGACCGGTCCTCCGGGCCGAACCCGGCCCGGGAGCACAAGTGGTCCCAGGTCGCCCTGTGTCCGTAGGGGGCGAACCGTTCAAGGCACTTGCGCAGCGAATAGCGCCGTAGCGCCAGATCGCACCGAGGGTCGCGTACCTGTCTCGCCAGACTCCGGAAACCGGCCATCGCCCTGCACCTCCGTCACACCTGCACCTGTACTTCGGTCACTTCGGCGTCGTCGTACGGACGTCTCCGAATAGACGTATCGACAAGCGAATCGGCTCCATCCGATGTCCTCCGTCTCCAACTGCCGCTCTCAGCCGGTCCTTTCGACTCCCGAAAGTGACGCATGTTCATCTTCAAACTCGGGGATAACCGGCGGTAACATCCCGCCCACCCCCGTCGGGAGGAGCTGCCATGCCACGGCGCACCCCACGCAACGCGCTCGACAGACTGAGAACTCCCCGCAGATCCCTCGGGTTCCTGAAGACCGCATCCGTATGCGTCCTGATTGCAGGCCTTTTGTCCCCGCTTTCCCAGGCGGCCGCTGCCCCCGAGGCGCCTGCCGCTGATGCCGCGGCCGTCACCGACCACTGCGGCAACCAGTGTTCGGACATCCTGCCGCCCGGCCAGAACGGCAACGCCACCCTCGCACAGATCCTCCTCCACCAGGCCTTCGGCACCCAGCCCGCCCACGCCGAGGACCAACTCGGCCCGTACGCCTCCCTGGCCACCGGCTACTCCACGCTCACCGACGCCACGATCAACACCTTCTTCAACGACGCGTCGTTCGGGGTCCCCGCCGATCAGATCGCCTCCACCGTCAGGCCCGCCGGCCGCAGCGACGTGACGATCGTCCGCGACAAGAAGACGGGCGTACCGCACATCACCGGTACCACTCGATACGGCACGGAGTTCGGCGCCGGCTATGCGGCGGCCGAGGACCGGCTGTGGCTGATGGACGTCTTCCGTCATGTCGGGCGCGGACAGCTCACCTCCTTCGCGGGCGGCGCCGCCTCCAACCAGGGCCTTGAGCAGGAGTTCTGGCGCAACGCGCCGTACACCGAGGCCGATCTGCAGGCGCAGATAGACAACGCCGCCGCCTCGAACGGCGAGCGCGGCCGGCAGGCCCTCGCCGACGTCAACGCCTACGTCGACGGCATCAACGCCTACATCGACGCCTCCGACAGCGGCCGCTACTTCCCCGGCGAGTACGTCCTGACCGGCCACAAGGACTCCGTCACCAACGCCGGCACGATCGCGCACTTCAAGCCCACCGACCTGGTCGCGCTGGCCTCCGTCATCGGCGCGCTGTTCGGCTCCGGCGGCGGCGGTGAGGTCAACAACGCGCTCTCGCTGCTCGCCGCCCAGTCCAAGTACGGCGTCACCGAGGGCACCAAGGTGTGGGAGTCCTTCCGGGAGCGCAACGACCCCGAGGCCGTCCTCACCGTCCACGACGGCAGCTTCCCGTACGGCCGGAAGCCCGCCGACCCACAGGGCGAGGCCTTGCCCGACGCCGGTTCGGTGACCCGCGAGGAGCTGGTCTTCGACCGTACGGGCAGCGCGGCTTCCCCGGGTGCCGCCGGCGCCTCGGCCGACGCCGCCGCGAACGCCGTCACCTCCGCCAAGCGCGGTATGTCCAACGCCCTCGTGGTGAGCGGCGAGCACACCGCGAGCGGTCACCCGATCGCCGTCTTCGGCCCGCAGACCGGCTACTTCGCCCCGCAGCTGCTGATGCTCCAGGAGATCCAGGGCCCGGGCATCAGCGCCCGCGGCGCCTCCTTCGCGGGCCTGAGCTTCTACGTCGAACTCGGCCGTGGCCAGGACTACGCCTGGAGCGCGACCACTTCCGGCCAGGACATCATCGACACGTACGCCGTCGAGCTCTGCCAGGACGACTATCACTACCTGTACCGCGGCACCTGCACGCCGATGCAGAAGGTGGAGCAGAAGAACGCCTGGAAGCCGACCGTGGCCGACGGCACCGCCGCCGGTTCGTACACGATGCGCGTCTGGCGCACGAAGTACGGCCCGGTCACCCATCGCGCGACCGTCGACGGCAAGAAGGTCGCCTACACCACCCTGCGCTCCTCCTTCCTGCACGAGGCCGACTCCATCATCGGTTTCCAGATGCTGAACGACCCCGACCACGTCAAGGGTCCGGAGAGCTTCCAGAGCGCGGTGCAGCACATCAACTACACCTTCAACTGGTTCTACGCCGACTCCGAGCACACCGCGTACTACAACAGCGGCGACAACCCGGTGCGCGCGAACGGCGTCGACGCCGAGTTCCCGGCCTGGGCGCAACCGGCGTACGAGTGGCGGAACTGGAACCCGGACACCAACACCGCCTCCTACACTCCGCCTTCCCAGCACCCGAACTCGATCGACCAGGACTACTACATCTCCTGGAACAACAAGCAGGCCGAGGACTACGCCGCCGCGCCCTGGGGCAACGGGTCGGTGCACCGCGGCAATCTGCTGGACGACCGGGTGCAGAAGCTGGTGGACGCCGGTGGCGTGACGCGCGCCTCGCTGGTGAAGGCGATGGCCGAGGCGGGGCTCGCGGACCTGCGCGCGGAGGACGTGCTGCCGAAGCTGCTGAAGGTGATCAACAGCTCGCCGGTGACGGACCCGGCGGCCGCGGCGGCGGTGAGCAAACTGTCCGCGTGGGTGTCGGCCGGGTCACGGCGTACGGAGACGTCGGCCGGTTCGCACACCTACGCCCACGCCGACGCGATCCGCATCCTGGACGCCTGGTGGCCGCTGCTGGTGAAGGCCGAGTTCGAACCCGGCCTCGGCAGCGACCTGTACAGCGCCTTCACCGCCAACCTCCCGGTCGACGAGTCCCCGTCGGCCGCCCATGGCCCGACCGGCGCACACGCCGGAAGCGCCTACCAGTACGGGTGGTGGAGCTATGTCGACAAGGACATCCGGTCGGTGCTCGGCGAGCAGGTGCAGGGACCGCTGGCCAGGACGTACTGCGGCGACGGCAGCCTCAGCGCCTGCCGGGACACCCTGATCAGCACCTTGAAGGAGGCGGCCGGCAGGACCGCCGCCCAGGTCTACCCCGGTGACGACGCCTGCTCGGCGGGCGACCAGTGGTGTGCCGACTCGGTCGTCCACCGCCCGCTCGGCGGCATCGGCCACCGCGGAATCAGCTGGCAGAACCGGCCGACGTACCAGCAGGTCGTGGAGTTCACCTCACACCGGTGACCCTCGTCCGGCGCGGCGGGCCGGACGATACGGCCCGCCGCGCCGGAGCAACGCGGCTCAACGATAGGGCAGGTCCTCCCTGCGTCCCCGTCGGAACGCCGCAAGTCCCCACTGCCAAACCGCCACCACCTCGTCGGCGTTCGCACCGGCGTCGATCATCGTGCGGACGAGGGTGGAGCCGGTCAGCTTGTCGATCCAGTTGTCGGAACGCCAGGCGAATCCGCTCCAGACCTTCCTGGCCGTCACGAGGAGGGCGACTCCGGTGCGCACCGGGTCGTAGGCGTTCCGGTCGTGCACGTGGAGCTGCACGCCTCCGACGGTCTTCCCCTGGAACTTGGAGAAGGTGGGCGCGAAGTACGCCTCCCTGAAGTGCACGCCCGGCAGGGCGAGTTCGTTCACGGCGGCGGCCCAGCGCCCGTCGATGCCCTCCGCGCCGAGCAGTTCGAACGGGCGGGTGGTGCCGCGCCCCTCGGAGAGGTTGGTGCCCTCGAAGAGACACGTTCCCGCGTACACGAGGGCGGTGTCGGGCGTCGGCATGTTGGGGCTCGGCGGCACCCATGGCAGCCCGGTGGCGTCGTGGAACTCCGACCGCTTCCAGCCGGTCATCCGTACGGTGTCCAGTTCCACCGGCGCGGTCAGGAACTCCTTGTTGAACAGCCGCGCCAGTTCCGCGACCGTCATCCCGTGCGCCTGGGAGATCGGCTGCCGGCCGACGAACGTCGCGAACTCCTTGTGCAGCACCGGTCCTTCGGCCGAACGCCCGGTCACGGGGTTCGGGCGGTCCAGCACGACGAACCGCTTGCCCGCGAGCCTGGCCGCCTCCATGCAGTCGTAGAGGGTCCAGATGTACGTGTAGAAGCGTGCGCCGACGTCCTGGATGTCGAAGACGACGGTGTCCACGTCCGACGCCGTGAAGATGTCGGCGAGGGGCTGACCGCTCTTCAGGTACGTGTCGTACACCGGCAGTCCGGTCGCCGGGTCGTCGTAGCGGCCCTCGGAGCCGCCGGCCTGGGCGGTGCCGCGGAAACCGTGCTCCGGGCCGAAGACGGCGGTCAGGTTCACCCGGTCGTCGGCATGCATGACGTCGACGATGTGGCGTACGTCGCGGGTGATGCCGGTGGGGTTGGTGACGATGCCGGTGCGCTGGCCGCTGAGCTGGGCGTAGGCGTTTGCGGCAAGATTCTCGAAGCCGGTACGGATGTGCTTGTGGCGGTCGGGTGCGGCTGCTGCGGGGGTGGACAGTGACGCGGTCACTGTGGCTGCTGCGAGCAGACTTCGTCTGGACAGGCGCATGGGGTCACGGTAGGGGCTCCGCCGGGCAGTGGGGAGGGTGCGTGCCGTATGCGGCTTGTCGCTCCCCCACTCTCGGCTTCGCTCGCGCGGGGGCCCCATGAGCGGGGGGCCCATGAGCGGGGGGGACCCCCATCGCGGCGGAGCCGCCCCGCGTCCCTCGGGCGTTGCAGCTGCCCTTCCTTTATTACATACCGACTGGTTAGTCTGGCGTTCCGCAGAGCCGTGTCGTGTCGCGTCGAAGGAGACCGATGGTGGGAGCCGTGAAGGATGCGGGAGTCGTCGTCACCGGGGCGGGGGGCGGGATCGGGGCCGCGCTGGCCCGTCGGTTCGCCGCCGAAGGGGCGCGTGTCGTCGTCAACGACCTGGATGCCGGCAAGGCCGCGGCGGTGGCCGAGGAGGTCGGCGGGATCGCCGTCCCCGGCGACGCCTCCGCGATCGTCGGCGCGGCGCGGGACGCTCTCGGCGGCACGGTCGACGTCTACTGCGCCAACGCCGGCGTCGCCTCCGGCGGTTCCGCGGCGGCCGGCGAGGACGTCTGGGCGCTCGCCTGGGACGTCAACGTGATGGCTCACGTCCGTGCAGCGCAGGCGCTGCTGCCGGACTGGCTGGAGCGCGGCAGCGGGCGTTTCGTGTCCACCGTCTCCGCCGCCGGGCTGCTCACCATGATCGGCGCCGCGCCCTACGCCGTCACCAAGCACGGCGCCTACGCCTTCGCCGAGTGGCTGTCCCTGACCTACCGCCACCGAGGCCTGAAGGTCCACGCGATCTGCCCGCAGGGCGTGCGCACCGACATGCTGGCCGGTACCGGCAGCGCGGGCGACCTGGTGCTGGTGCCGACCGCGATCGAGCCCGAGGACGTGGCGGACGCCCTCTTCAAGGGCATCGAGGAGGACCGCTTCCTGATCCTGCCGCACCCCGAGGTCGCCGGGTACTACCAGGCCCGGGCCACCGACCCGGACCGCTGGCTGACCAACATGAACCACATCCAGCAGAAGTGGGAGGCGGCCCGGTGACCGGCTCCAGGTACGAGGCCAAGCCCTGGCTGGACCTGCTCGACGACGCCCAGCGCGCCCCGATCGACCCCGCCGACTCCCTGGTGCACGCCCTGCGCAGGGTCATGGGCGAAGCGCCGGACCGTACGTTCCTCGCCTACTTCGACGGGCGCCTGACGTACCGCGACGTCGACGAGCTCACCGATTCCGTCGCCGGGCACCTCGCCGCGCGCGGTCTGGAGCGCGGCGACCGGGTCGCCGTCCTGTTGCAGAACTCGCCGCACTTCGTGCTGGCCGTGCTCGGCGCCTGGAAGGCGGGCGCGGTCGTCGTGCCGGTCAACCCCATGTACAAGTCGGGGGAGGTCGGCCATGTCCTGCGGGACGGCGAGGTGGCCGCGCTGATCTGCTCCGACCGGGCCTGGGAGTCGTATCTGCGCGACACGGCGGCCGACTCGCCGGTGCGGATCGTGCTCACCGCCTGTGAGTTGGACTTCCAAACCCGGCACGACGCGCGCTTGCTGGGCTTCGAGCGGCTGCCGAAGGCCCCGGACGCCGACGACCTCACGGCCGTCGCCCGACAGGGGCACAAGGCGCCGGAGGGCCGCGATCCGGGCCCGGACGACATCGCGCTGATCAGCTACACCTCGGGCACCAGCGGCACCCCCAAGGGCGCCACCAACACCCACGGCAACATCATGTACAACGCCGAGCGCCAGCGGACCGGCCTCGGGCTGCCCGAGGCGCCGGTCTACTTCGCGATGGCGCCGCTGTTCCACATCACCGGCATGGTGTGCCAGTTCGGCGCCTGTCTCAACAGCGCGGGCACGCTGGTGCTGGCGTACCGGTTCGAGGCGGGCGTCGTGCTCGACGCGTTCGCCGCACACCGGCCGCACTACACGGTCGGCCCGTCCACCGCCTTCATGGCGCTGGCCGCCCACCCGTCCGTCACCCCGGACCACTTCTCGTCCTTCCGGATCATCTCCTCCGGCGGCGCCCCGCTGCCGCCCGCCCTGGTGGAGAAGTTCCGCGCCGGCTTCGGTCCGTACATCCGCAACGGCTACGGGCTCACCGAGTGCACCGCTCCCTGTGCCTCCGTCCCGCCCGGCCGGGAGGCGCCCGTCGACCCGGCGTCGGGGACGCTGGCCGTGGGTGTGCCGGGGCCGGACACCGTCGTACGCATCGTCGACGACCAGGGGGCGGAGATGCCGTTCGGGGAGCAGGGTGAGATCGTCGTCCGTGGGCCCCAGGTCGTGCCCGGCTACTGGCGGCGCCCCGACGCCACCGCCGAGACTTTCCCCGACGGCGAGCTGCGCACCGGGGACATCGGGTTCATGGACGCCGAGGGCTGGCTGTATGTCGTCGACCGCAAGAAGGACATGATCAACGCGTCCGGCTTCAAGGTGTGGCCGCGCGAGGTCGAGGACGTGCTCTACACCCACCCGGCGGTGCGCGAGGCGGCCGTCGTCGGTGTCCCCGACGGGTACCGCGGCGAGACGGTCAAGGCCTACATCAGCCTCCGCCCGGGGGCCGATCCGGACCCGGATGCGCTCGCCGCGTACTGCAAGGAGAGACTGGCCGCTTACAAGTACCCGCGGCAGGTGGAGATCCTGCCCGACTTGCCGAAGACGGCGAGTGGGAAGATCCTCCGTCGGGAATTGCGTTCCCGCCGGGAGTGAGCCGAAGGGGCGCGCCGGCGTCGAGACCGCGACCGCGCGGAGGCCCGAAGGGCTGAGCACGGTCGGGGTCTCGACACCGGCTTCAGCGCCCCGTAGGCGAACGACCAGGAAAAGGGCGCACGAAAGTCAGTAGGACATCACGGAAGGCAGGTGGCGGCAGTGCCCAGGACGACGGACGGAGACGGGGCTCCTGTGCCGCAGCGGCTGCTGGCCGCCGCCACTCGGCTCTTCGCGGAGCGGGGTTACGACCGCACCTCGGTGCAGGAGATCGTCGAGGCGGCCGGCGTCACCAAGGGGGCGCTGTACCACTACTTCGGCTCCAAGGACGACCTTCTGCACGAGGTGTACGCGCGCGTGCTGCGCGTCCAGCAGGAGCGTCTCGACGCCTTCGCGGGCGCCGACGAGCCGGTCGAGAAGCGGCTGCGGGCCGCGGCGGCCGACGTCGTGGTCACGACGATCGAGAACCTCGACGACGCCATGATCTTCTTCCGCTCCATGCATCACCTGAGCCCGGAGAAGAACAAGCAGGTGCGTGCGGAGCGCCGGCGCTACCACGAACGCTTCCGTGCGCTGATCGAGGAGGGCCAGGAGGCGGGCGTCTTCTCCAAGGAGACCCCGGCGGACCTGGTGGTGGACTACCACTTCGGGTCCGTGCACCACCTGTCGACCTGGTACCGGCCCGACGGCCCGCTCAGCCCGCAGGAGGTCGCCGACCAGCTGGCGGATCTGCTGCTGCGTGCACTGCGGCCCTGAACCTGGACGTAAGGGGCGGCCTCCATGAAGGCCGCCCCTTACTCATGCGCTCACAGGTATTTCTTCAGCTCCCGCCGCGCCAGCGACCGCTGGTGCACCTCGTCGGGTCCGTCGGCGATCATCAGCGTCCGTGCGCCGGCGTACAGCTCGGCCAGCGGGAAGTCCTGGCTCACACCGCCCGCACCGTGCAGCTGGATCGCCTTGTCGAGGATGTCGACGACCGTCCGGGGCGTGGCGATCTTGATGGCCTGGATCTCCGTGTGGGCGCCCCGGTTGCCGACCGTGTCCATCATCCAGGCCGTCTTCAGCACCAGCAGGCGCAGCTGCTCCACGGCGACGCGCGCGTCCGCGATCCAGTTGTGGACCACACCCTGCTGGGCCAGCGGCTTGCCGAAGGCCGTGCGGGAGACGGCCCGTCGGCACATCAGCTCGATCGCCCGCTCGGCCATGCCGATCAACCGCATGCAGTGGTGGATCCGGCCGGGACCGAGCCGGGCCTGGGCGATGGCGAAGCCGCCGCCCTCCTCGCCGATCAGGTTCGACACCGGCACGCGCGCGTGGTCGAAGACCACCTCGGCGTGGCCGCCGTGGTAGTGGTCCTCGTAGCCGAAGACCTGCATGGCGCGCTCGACGGTCACGCCGGGCGTGTCGCGCGGGACCAGGACCATGGACTGCTGGCGGCGGATGTCCGCCCCGTCGGGGTCCGTCTTGCCCATCACGATGAAGATCCTGCAGTCCGGGTTCATCGCGCCGGAGATGTACCACTTGCGGCCGGTGATGACGTACTCGTCGCCGTCCCGCTCGATGTGCGTGGTGATGTTCGTGGCGTCCGAGGAGGCCACCTCCGGCTCGGTCATCGCGAACGCCGACCGGATCTCACCGGCGAGCAGCGGCTGGAGCCACTGCTTCTTCTGCTGCTCGTCACCGAACTGCGCGAGCACCTCCATGTTCCCGGTGTCCGGCGCGGCGCAGTTCGTCGCGGTCGGCGCGAGCTGCGGGGAGCGGCCGGTGATCTCGGCGAGCGGGGCGTACTGGAGGTTGGTCAGCCCGGCGCCGTGCTCGGCGTCGGGCAGGAAGAGGTTCCACAGGCCCTGGCGGCGCGCCTCGGCCTTCAGCTCCTCGACGATCGGCGGGGTGTCCCACGGCGAGGCGAGCCGCTCGCGCTGCTCGTGGGCGACCTGCTCGGCCGGATACACGTACTCGTCCATGAAGGCGAGCAGCTTGGCGCGCAGCTCCTCGGTGCGCGCGTCGAACGCGAAGTCCATGGCGGATCAGCCTTCCTGAAGGGTGGTCAGGCCGTGCTCGATGAAGACGGGAACCAGGTCGCCGATGCGGTCGAAGCCACGCCCGACGGTCTGGCCGAGGGTGTAGCGGTAGTGGATGCCCTCCAGGATCACGGCGAGCTTGAACCAGGCGAACGCCGTGTACCAGGAGATCGCCGAGACATCACGCCCGGAGCGGGCGGCGTACCGCTCGACGATCTCGGCCGGATCCGGGTGCCCGGGGGCCTCGGCGGTGGTGGAGACGGGCGAGTCGGACATGCCCAGCGGCATGCTGTACATCACGAGCAGGCCCAGGTCGGTCAGCGGATCCCCGAGCGTGGACATCTCCCAGTCCAGCACCGCCGTGATCCGGTCGTTCTCGCCGATCAGGACGTTGTCCAGCCGGTAGTCGCCGTGCACGACGGCCGGCGCGGGGGAGCGGGGCAGCTCCCGGCCGAGAGCGGCGTGCAGCTCGTCGATGCCGGCCAGGTCGCGGTTGCGGGAGGCGTCCAGCTGCTTGCCCCAGCGGCGCAGCTGCCGGTCCAGGAAGCCCTCGGGCCGGCCGAAGTCGGCGAGCCCGACCTCGTCGGGGTCGACCGCATGCAGGTCGACGAGCGTGTCCACCAGCGACAGCACCGCGCCCCGGGTGCGCTCCGGGCCGAGCGGGGCGAGCTGCTCGGCGGTGCGGTACGGGGTGCCGGGCACGAACTCCATGACGTAGAACGGCGTCCCGAGCACCTCCTCGTCCTCGCAGAGCAGCACCGGACGCGGCACCGGCACCTTCGTCGGGTACAGGGCACTGATCACCCGGTGTTCGCGCTTCATGTCGTGCGCGGTGGCCAGGACATGACCGAGCGGCGGCCGTCGTACGACCCACTGCGACACGCCGTCGGAGACGATGTACGTGAGGTTCGACCGTCCGCCCTCGATCAGCCGGCCGGTCAGCGGGCCGTGCACCAGGCCGGGCCGCTCGCGGTCGAGCAGGCCGCGCAGCCGGTCGGGGTCGAGGCCTGGCGGGTGGTCGGCAACCATCGTCGCTCCTACGGACGTGTGAACAGGACCCGACTTATGATGCCGACCGGTCGGTATGTAGTCCAGAGGGCCGCCCGAACGTGATCGGAGCCACGATAAGCCGACAGCTCCCCGCGCGTGTCGGCGGGGAGCTGTCGAGGGGTGATTGTCGGCCAGTGCCGGGGTGTCAGAACCTCAGTGGTCGTCCCAGTGATCGTCGTGCGCGGCGTGCCGGTGGCCGTCGTGGAGGTAGTCGACGTGGTCGCCGTGCTGGACCCGCATGTGGCCGCAGTCCTCGCCGTGCCGGTGGTCGTGCCCCTCGTGGGCGGTGTGCGCGGCAGGCTCGCACTCGTCCCAGTGGCCGTCGTGGGCGCGGTGCAGATGGCCGTCGTGCGCGTAGTCGATGTGGTCGCCGTGCGGCACCTCGGCGTGCCCGCAGGCGGGGCCGTGGGTGTGCGTGTGGGAGGTGTGTTCCTGGTGCAGGGTGGTCATGGCGCTCACCTTCGGGTGCGGGTGATGACGACGGACAGGCTGCCACGCGAACGGAACATATCCGGGCATCCGGCATGCGTGGCGCCCGAGTACCCCACCCGCGGCTGACTGGGGCCCGTCCGGCGGTCAGGGCCTAGGGCGTGTCCGGCGGATCAGGCCGACTCCAAATAGACGGTGACCGATCAGCGCAGGTGAGCGGGGGCGATGGGGGTGCCCCCGCGCGAGCGAAGTCGAGCGTGGGGGAGCGTCCAGCTGCAAGGCGGAGGAGGGAGTCGACGCGATGGGGGTCCCCCGCGCATGGGGGTCCCCCCGCTCGAGCGAAGTCGAGAGTGGGGGAGAAGCCGAGCGTGGGGGAGTC
>NZ_JBQQCE010000175.1:0-18571 GCF_052245645.1 Streptomyces sp. KR55
CTGCGGCAATGGCCGGTGGCTGGCAGGAACTTTCAGGATCGGGAAACCGGATCAGGGGACTGACGTGCACGTGGACGGAAACGGCGACGGCGACGGACATCGCGGCGGAAGCGGCGCGTCGCCGACTGGTGTGGACCAGGAGTTCCTGGCCCTGGAACGCGAGCTGACCGTGTTCCTGCGGCGGGCCCGCGCCAACCAGGGCGAGATGGCCCGCGAGGTCCATCCGGACCTGGAGTCGGCCGCGTACGGACTCCTCGTGCGGCTGGACGAGTGCGGCGCGCAGCGGGCCACCGAGCTCGCGGCCTACATCGGCGTCGGCAAGGCCACCATGTCCCGCCAGCTCCGCGCCCTCGAGGAGCTGGGGCTGGTGGCCCGCGAACCCGATCCGGCGGACGGCCGCGCCTGGCTGGTGCACCTCACCGATGAGGGGCGGACGCGGGTGCAGCGGGTCCGGGAGGCCCGCCGGGCGCGGTACGTCAGCAAGCTCGCCCACTGGGACCGCCGCGAGGTGGCCGAACTCGCCCGGCTGTTGAACCAGTTGAACACCGGGATGGAGAAGTAGCCCGTCAGAGCTCCGCGTAGACGGCCGTCGCGTCGTCGTGGGTCTTGCTGCGGCCCAGATACGTCCGCTCCTCGCGGTCGGCGGCCTCGAGGGTGCGGACGCGGTCGATCAGCGCCTGCGCCCCCTTCTTGCGTACGAAGGTGAAGAGGTCCGTCCAGTCGCCCTCCCGGAACTTCTCCGTCCACCGGGTCGCCCCGTCCGTCAGTGCCGCCAGGGCGCGGACCTCGCTGCGCGGCAGGACCCCGGTCACCGCCCGTGCGGCCACCGAGGGATCCGCGGCGGCCGTGAAGAAGCCGCCCTCCTTGTTGCGGACGGTGGCGTCGACCAGGGCGTCGGTGGCCAGGCTCGCGCGGGGGAGGCGGGACAGGCGGTCGTCGAGGTACGGCGTGACCGTGCCGTCGGGGGACTCGACGAGGAGGGCCGAGTCGGAGAGGACCAGATACTCGACGGTCGCCGGGGACCAGCGGGCGAGGACCACGGTCGCCTGCGGGGTACGCGGGTGAGAAAGCTCACAGGTTTCGGCGTGGGACTCGGCCGTACGCGCTATGGCGCGGGCCAGGGCGTCGGACAGGGGAACATCCGGGAGTGAAACGGTCAGTTCGGTCAGCGCCCCGCCGAGCCGGGCGGTGTACCAGTGAACGGAATGCAGACAGCCCGTCCCGCCCCTCGGCGGGGTCACTCCGTCCAGCACCACGAGCGAACCGCCCTGTCCGCAGGCGGGTAGTCCGACACTGGCGAAGTCCTCGTTGGGGCGGGCCGGATCAGCCGGCACCGAAACCAGTTCTGTGCGCATCCGGCCAGTCTGCACGAGCCCTTCACAAGGTCCGCGAAAGGGTGCCATCGGTCGCCGGATCGCCGTACCGTCGCAGGTCAGGCGTCGGGTTTGGGGTGGAATGGCGGACTCCGGGAAGACGTGGCGGCGAATAGTGCCAAAGCCCGCCGCTCACGTCCAACCGGCCCGCCGCGCGGGACCGTCGCACACGCTGGAGGAACTTGCCCGCCAACTCTCCTCCGATGTTCACTCCTTCGGGTGGCGGGTCAGGTGATGGGCGACCACTGACCACCGGCACTGGGAGGGTCGGGGACCGGAACCGCACCGGGTGTGCACACCAGTTGACGGAGCGTCACCCGGGCCCATGGGTACACGAGTCAGGAATGCGAGCACCGGTGCAGAAGAAGAGGCCTCGGCGCACAGGCAAGCAGACGGCCTCCGAAGGGGGCGCGGAGCGCACCCCTGTCGGCAGGGGCCGCCCGACCCACGTACGCAACCGGCTGATCGTGGCCGTGGCCGTCGTGGCCGCCGCCATCGCCGGGGCCGGCGCCCCCTCGGTCATCGCCGCCTCCGGGCAGCTGAGCGACAGCCAGGACCTGGTGACGCTGGCCGGGCAGACCCGGGACGCCCTCGTCCTGGCCCACTCCCTTGCCGACGAACGCGACGAGGTCACCTCCTATGTCGCGGCCGGCCGCCCCAAGTCCAAGGCGCCCTCCGAGCAGCGCAGCGCCCGGGTCGACCGGCAGGTCGAGGAGCTGCGCGCGAACACCGACACCCCCGCCTCGCTGCGGGCGGACCTCGATGGCATCGCGGCCGTACGCGGAGCGGCGCTCACCGGAAAGAGCACCGCTCTCGAAGCGCACCAGGCCTACTCCGACGCCATCGGCGAACTCCACCGGCTCGCCGAGGAACTGGCCGAACAGTTCCCGCCCCGCGCAGGCTCCGGCGCGTACGCCCTCGCCGAGCTCGACACCGCCGTCCAGCAGGCCGCCGCCACCCGCGGACTGCTCCTCGCCGCCCTCAACGTGCCGCGCACCACCCAGACGGTCATCGACCCCGTCACCGGCCTGCCGACCGAGACCGTCGTCTCCTCGGACGCCGACACCAAACAGCGCGCCGCCCTCACCGCCGCCGCCCTGCAGGCCCGGCTGCGCTCCGACGCCGCCCTCGCCGACTTCCACGACACCGCGACCAGGGCCGCCCGCACCTCCTACGACTCCACGGTCACCGGCCCCGAGGTCAACGCCGCCGACCAGTACCTCGCCGCCCTCACCGACCAGCCCACCCTCTCCGACCGCGAACTCGCCACCAGCGCCGGCAAGCTGGACGCCGCCCTCTCCGCCCGCGTCGACACCATGCGCGGCGTCGAGTCCGCCCTCTACGAGCGCCGCATCGAGGACCTCGAGGCACTGCGCGACGACGATGTCACCGAGCTGGAGATCCGTATCGCGATCCTCGGCGCCCTGATACTCCTCGCCGTCGGTGTCGCCACCGGCCTGGCCCGCAGCCTCACCCGCCCGCTCGCCGTCCTGCGGATCGGCTCGGGCCGGCTGGCCGGCGCCGAGGACCCGGCCGCCGAAGAGCCCGTGAAGTTCACCGGCCGCAACGACGAGTTCGCCCAGGTCGTCCGCTCCGTCAACGCCCTGCACGCGCAGGCCGTGGCCCTGCACGAGCGCGTCACCACCCTCGAGTCCGACCGCAAGCACCTCATCGGCCAGCGGCAGAAGATGGCCGACGCCCGCGAGGAGCTGCGCGCCGAACTCGACGAGGCCGCCGGCCGGCTGCAGCGGCTGCGCGAGAGCATCGGCGGCACCTTCGTCAACCTCGCGCTGCGCACCCTCGGCCTGGTCGAGCGGCAGCTCGGCGTCATCGAGGGCCTGGAGGAGCGTGAGCAGGACCCTGACCGGCTCGCCACCCTGTTCAAGCTCGACCACTTCGCCACCGTCATGCGCCGGCACAGCGAGAACCTGCTCGTCCTGGCCGGCGCCGAGCACATCCAGCAGCACGCCGGGCCCGTCCCGATGGTCGACGTGGTGCGTGCCGCGGTCAGCGAGATCGAGCGGTACGAGCGGGTCCGGATCGCCGCGCTGCCGCCGCACGCGCACATCGCCGGGTTCGCCGCGGACGACCTGTCGCACCTGCTGGCCGAACTCATGGAGAACGCCACCGCGTTCTCCCCGCCCGACCTGCCCGTCGAGGTCTCCGGCTGGCTCCTGGAGAACGGCGAGGTCATGCTCTCCGTCCAGGACGAGGGCATCGGCATGACCGACGAGCGGATGAGCCGCCTCAACGCCCGCCTCGCCGACTTCGACCCCGAGGCGACGTACGACCAGGAGGGCGAGGACGGGCTCGGGCTCGGTCTGTACGTCGTCGCCCGGCTCGCCCAGCGGCACGGGGTGCGGGTGCAGCTGCGCGCGCAGAAGCAGGGCGGGGTCGCGGCCGTCGTCGTACTGCCCCAGGGGCTCCTCGCGCAGGCCCCGCAGTCCGCGGTCCCGACGGTCACACCGGCGGCCGCCGGTACGCACACGTTCTCCCTGCCGGGCGCCGACGCGGAGGCCAACTCCAACGTCCTGCACGGTCGCTCGGACAGCGGCGACCCGCTGGTCGCGCTGGCGGAGAAGGCCGTACAGGCGCGGAACGCGGAGCCGGGGGAGCCGGTACGGGAGCGGGCCGCCGAGCCCGAAGAGACCGCGGCGACCGACGAGGCCATACGGGTGGCCGAGGAGGCGGACGAGGTCGTACGGGAGACCACGGAGCCGCACGAGAGCGCGCCCGCGCCCGAAGCTCCCGCCGAGACCACGATGGAGCTCCTCATCCCGGAGCCCACGCCCGCGGAACCGGCCACGGCGGTACACCCCGCGGACGCGCACCCCGACGACCCGTACGCCCCCGAGGCCCGCCCCACCGAGCCCCGGCCCGCGGACGCGTACCCCGCGGACGCGCACCGTACGGACGCGCCCCCCGCCGATCCCTATTCCATCGGCCCCGACACCCACGAGCGCACCCCCGACGAGGGGGACGAGCCCGTCACCGACAAGGGGTTGCCCAAGCGCACCCCGAAGATCACTGCGCCCGTTTCGGCGCCCCGCCCGCGCAGCGGATCCGTCGACGCCGAGGCACTGCGCCGCCGGCTGGGCGGCTTCCGCCGGGGAGCGGAGGCCGGTCGCAGGGACGTCGAGGCGGAAATCGCCGAACGCACGGCCGAGACGACGACGCCGGACGCAGCGTCCCGGACACCCAGCGCACACGCACATGCCGAAGAAGCCACGGGGGGCACCGTCGAGGAGGCAAGCAGTTGACCGCTCCCAGTACCTTCGGACTGAGCAGTGAGGCCCGCAATCTGCACTGGCTGCTGACCAACCTCGTCGAGGAGGTGCCCGGCATCCTCTCGGTCGCGGTGGTCTCCTCGGACGGTCTGCTGCTGCTCTCCTCCGACCCCGGCCGGAACGAGGCGGCGCGCCGGCCCCGGGAGGGTCGGCCCACCGGTCCGCGCGGCTCCTCCGCCGACCTCGCCACCATCGTCTCCGGCATCGGCAGCCTCACCATCGGCGCAGCCAAGCTGCTGGACTTCGGCGGCGTGAAACACACGATGGTCGCGATGGACGAGGGCAGCCTGTTCGTGATGTCGATCAGCGACGGTTCGCTGCTCGGCGTGCACGGCTCCGCGGACTGCGACATGAGCGTCGTGGCGTACCACATGGCGCTGTTCGTCGGCCGTGCCGGTCACGTCCTGACGCCCGAACTCCGCAGCGAGCTCCGAAAATCCCTGGAGTCCGAACCTACGGGGAGTGCCCGATGAGCAGTACGCCCAAGAAGCTTCCCGTGCGCGGCGGCGACCGCAAGCCCGCCCGTGTGCGCCCCTACTCGCTGACCGGCGGCCGTACCCGCTTCGGGCATGTGCTGCTGGTCGAGACGTTCGTGGCCAGCACCGCCGCTCTCGAAGCGCCCGAGGAACGCAAGGAACTGACGAATGGTTCCCTCACCACCCGGGTGATGCCGGAGATGCGGGCCATCGTCGAACTGTGCCGCCGGATGCGCACGGTGGCCGAGATCGCCGCGCTGCTGAAGATGCCGCTCGGCGTGGTCCGTGTGCTGTTGAGCGATCTCGCGGACCAGGGAAAGATCCGTGTGTACGGAACCGGTCACGGCACTGGCCGGCCGGACCGCGCTCTGCTGGAAAGGGTGCTGAGTGGACTCCGTCGTCTCTGACGCCGCCCGTGGCGTCTCCCCCCTCGTCGAGCCCGACGACAACCTCAAGGCCTGGCAGACGGACCGCACCCGTGCCCCCATCGCCACGAAGATCGTCGTAGCGGGCGGTTTCGGCGTGGGCAAGACCACGCTGGTCACCTCGGTCTCGGAGATCACGCCGCTCCAGACGGAGGCGCTGATGACCGAGGCCAGTGAGGAGACCGACGACCTCACCGCCACGCCCGGCAAGCTGACCACCACCGTGGCCATGGACTTCGGCCGCATCACGCTCGACGACGACCTGGTGCTCTACCTGTTCGGCACGCCGGGCCAGCAGCGGTTCTGGTTCATGTGGGACGACCTGGTGCGCGGCGCGATCGGTGCCGTGGTGCTGGCCGACACCCGCCGGCTGAAGGACTGCTTCCCGGCGCTCGACTACTTCGAGAGCTGCGGACTGCCGTACGTCGTCGCGGTCAACCACTTCGACGGCAGCGAGCTGTTCGAGCCGGAGGACGTGCGGGAGGCGCTGACGATCCCGCGCCACATACCTGTCATGATCATGGACGCGCGGCGCCGGATCTCGGTGATCGAGACCCTCCTGGCCCTGGTGGCCCACGCGCTCGAGGAAACCCCCGAGTAATCCCCGAGCACTCCCCGAGTTGTCCCGCGTAGTCCTGAGCAGTCCAGTAGTCGGAGGAGACACCCCCGCATGCGGAAGATACTCGTCGTCGGAGCCGGCCAGTCCGGACTCCAGCTCGCCCTCGGCCTGCAGTCCCACGGGTACGAGGTCACCCTGATGTCCAACCGGACAGCGGACGAGATCCGCACCGGCCGGGTCATGTCGACGCAGTGCATGTTCCACACGGCCCTCCAGCACGAGCGCGATCTCCAGCTGAACTTCTGGGAGTCCCAGGCCCCGAAGATCGAAGGACTCGGCGTCTCGGTCGCGGCCCCCGGCTCGCACGACCCGGGCCCGACACAGCGGGCGATCGACTGGGTGGGCAGCCTCGACGGGTATGCGCAGTCGGTCGACCAGCGGGTGAAGATGGCCGGCTGGATGGAGACCTTCGCCCAGCGCGGCGGCCAGCTGGTCATCCACGGCGCGGCGGTCGGCGACCTCGACTACTTCTCCCGTACGTACGACCTGGTCCTCGTCTCCGCGGGCAAGGGCGAGCTGGTGTCCATGTTCGGCCGCGACCCGGAGAGGTCCCCGTACAGTGAGCCGCAGCGCGCCCTCGCCGTCGCCTACGTGCACGGCCTGGGCCCGCGCCCGGAGCATCCGGAGTTCGACGCGGTCCGCTGCAACCTGGTGCCCGGAGTCGGTGAGCTGTTCGTCATGCCGACCCTCACCACCTCCGGCCGCGCCGACATCCTGTTCTGGGAGGGCATACCCGGCGGCCCGCTGGACGTCTTCAACGGCGTCAAGGACCCGGCGGAGCACCTCTCCCTGACCCTGGAACTCATGGAGAAGTTCGTTCCCTGGGAGTACGCGCGGGCCACCAAGGTGGAACTGACCGACGCGAACGGCACGCTCTCCGGCCGCTACGCCCCCACCGTGCGCAACCCCGTCGGCCGCCTTCCCGGCGGCGGTCTGGTGCTCGGCGTCGCCGATGTGGTCGTCGCCAACGACCCGATCACCGGCCAGGGCTCCAACTCGGCGTCCAAGTGCACCGCCTCCTACCTCGCCTCGATCCTCGAGCACGGGGACAAGGAGTTCGACGAGGCGTGGATGCGGCAGACCTTCGACCACTACTGGGACACCGCCCAGCACGTCACCAAGTGGACGAACGCCATGCTGGCCCCGCCGCCGGAGCACATCCTGGGCCTCATCGGTGCCGCCGGACAGCTCCAGCCCGTCGCCGACCGCTTCGCCAACGGCTTCAACGACCCGGCGGACTTCGAGAACTTCTTCTACGAGCCGGAGAAGACGGCCGCCTACCTCGCCGAGGTCTCCGGCGGCGCGGCCGAGGCGTAGCCCTCGTCCGACCCGTCCATGGCCCCCTTGGGGAGCTTCGGCGGCGCGTACCGCCGCAGGGGCTCCCCGTCGGGGTCGGGCCGGACGGCCCCCAGGATCGGGTTGGCCGCGATAGGTGAGACCTTGACCTTCGCGCCCGGTCGCGGCGCCTGCACCACCATCCCGTCGCCGAGGTACATCCCCACATGCGTGGCCTCCGGGAAGTACACCACCAGGTCCCCGGGCCGCAGCGCGCTCATCGGGATGCGCTTCAGACGCGCCCACTGCTCCTGGCTGGTCCGCGGGATCGGCGTCCCGGCACTCGCCCAGGCCTGCGAGGTCAGCCCTGAACAGTCGTACGACTTCGGCCCCTCCGCACCCCACTCGTAGGGCTTCCCCAGCTGACGCACGGCGTAGCGCAGGGCCCGGTTGCCCTCCTGGGTCGGCTTCTGTGCACTGCTGAGGGCGCCGGACGCCAGGAACTCCTTCTGCGCCTTCGCGATCCCGTTCTTCTCGAACTCGGCGAGCGCCGCCAGCTGCTCGGCACTGAGCGAGGCGAGCATTTCCTCCACCGCGTCCAGCCGCTTGCGCACCTCGTCCCGCTGCTTCTTCTGCCGTGCGGCGAGGGTGAGTTGGCGGTCGAGGGCCGTACGGGCCTTACGGGCCAGCTCGTCGGCCTTACGCTCGCTGCCGGTCAGCTCGGCCACCGTCTTGGCCCGTTCCCGGGCCAACTGGCCGATCACATGCCCCTGCTCGAGCGCGCGCTGCGGATCGCGGGCGAGCAGCAGCCGTACGTACGGGGAGATGTCGGTGCTGCCCTGGTACTGCTGCCGGGCCAGCCGTCCGACGGAGCTCCGGCTGTCCTGCAGGGCGAGCCGGGCGCGGGCCAGCGCGGTGTCCAGCCGGCGGACCTCGGCGCGCTGTTTCCTCAGCTTCTCCTCGGTGGCGTTGTGAGCCTCGGTGGCCCGCTCGGCCTCCCGGTACAGCCGCCGAAGGTCCGTCAGCAGCTCGGCCACGGTTCGCTTCCCGGGTGCGGGCGGCTGCGGTGCGGCGGCCGCGGGTACGGCGGCGAGCACGGCGTGGGCCGCCACGGTCGCCGTACACACCAGACGCAGGAGCCTTCCTGACACATCATCACCTCCGGTGCGGGCAGCGTCTCCGCTCCGCACCGCGAGCATCCCCGGGTCCACGCGGGGCGCTCGCCGGGTGTGCGCGGGATGGCGTAACCAGGTCATCCGTCGGCGTCGTCCGGCTTGCCGCCCGGCGTGGCATCGGGCTTGGCGCCCGGTTTGGCGTCCGGTTTGGCCCACGGCCATTTGAGGCGGCTGCCGGCCTGGTCGCCGCTGGGGTCGTGGACGTACTTCCAGCGCTGCGTGAGCCGGCCGTGTCCCCGTGGCACACGGCGGTAGACCAGCACGGTGGGCGGGCCGCCGTGCGGGTCCGGCACGGGGATGCGGTACGTCTTGGGCGGGTGCCCGGTGAGCCCGAGGAGCACGGGCAGGACGCGGCCGTCCATGGGCCCGCCCTCGAAGGGGGTGTCTTCGCTCTTCACGGGACCAGTCTCAGGTATCCGCCCCGGGTGTCCGCTTCATCTGTCCGCTTCAGGTGTCCGTCGAGGCGAGGGCCTGCACGACCGAGGCGGTCTGGGGGTCGCGGGCGGCGGTCACCGAGAGCACCGCGACGAACTGCTCCACCAGCCAGTCCCGCAGCTCGTCGACGGGCGGCTGCTTGTTCTCGTCGAGCCAGATCAGCGAGGCCGCCTCCACGGCGGTGATCCACATGCGCACGGTCATCCGCAGCCGGGGGGTCGGTTCCGTGATGTCCAGATGGCGCAGGATGTGATCGGCCGCGGCCCGTCGTACGCCGTCCACGATGGCGGTCGTGCGCGACGTCTCGACGACGCTGCCGCCCTGGAGGAGGGCGCTGAAGCCGGCGTCGTGCTGGTCGACGAAGGCGAGATAGCGGTCCAGGGCGCGGCGCAGGCGGGGGAGGAGCGGGCCCTGTCTCGGCTCGTCGAAGCACTGCTCGAGTTCCTCGGCGGCGGAGCGCAGGGCGGCCTCGTACAGCTGTTGCTTGCCGCCCGGGAAGTAGCGGTAGACCAGGGGGCGGGAGACCCCGGCTGCCTCCGCCACGTCGTCGAGGGAGACGTCCTCGGGGGCGCGGTGGGCGAAGAGGGTGAGGGCGGCGGTCAGGAGTTGGGCGCGGCGTTCCTCTACGCTCAGGCGGCGGTAGGCGGGGGTGGTCGGGGTCATGACCGCAGCGTAATCGTGCCGTCGCTTGAACAGGCACTCGGCGTTGGGACTGGCGTGGGGGTGGGTGCGCAGCCCGGCGCTGGCGGGGTGCCTCCCCCAGAGGGGGGACCCCCAGCGCCCACCCGTGCCGCCCTGGGGGTCCCCCTCTGGGGGGAGGCACGACTGCCCGCTGCTGGACGCGCTACGCCAGCAGGCCCGATGACTTCCACAGGCGGCGGCCGAGGCCCCGTAGTACTCCGATGTCGTCCAGGAAGTCTGTAAGGCGTTTTGCGCCTGTCTGCATGATTTCGCGGCGGTGGGGGCTTGCCTTCACCTGGGCCATTGCCTCGCGCTTGTCCAGGCCCACGTTGGTGTAGACCTCGGGGTTGATGAAGGCGACCGAGAAGACGCGGGCGAACTCGCCGGAGGTGATGCGGGTGAACTCCTGGGACCACTTGGGGGCGGTCACCATCTGGCGGCGCAGTTCCTCGCGGGCGTAGCGGACATGGCGGGCCTCCTCGACGACGTGGATGCGTGTCACGCCCCGGATCAGTGGCTGCACACGCTCGTCCGGGAAGGTCAGCCGCTGCATCCAGTCGAGGACCTCCTCACCGAGCAGGGTCGCGGTGAAGGAACCGGGCGTGGTGGAGATGGTCTTGAAGAGGCGGCCGAGCTGCTGGTGGGTGCGGCTCACCGGGTACCAGGGCGTCTCACCGTGCGCTATCAGCCGGGCGAACATCTTGGAGTGCCGGCACTCGTCCTCGATCTCGGTGAGGGCGTAGCGGACGTGTGCGCTCGTCGCCGCCTTGTCGTAGATGTGCCGGACCAGCAGCTGCATCAGGATGAGCTCGAACCAGATGCCGAGCGAGGCGAGCGCGGCGGCCTCGTGCTGGGAGAGCAGAATGCGCTGCTCCTCGCTCATCCGCTTCCACATCGGCGTGCCGTACAGCGACACCAGCTCCGGCGGCCAGAACCACTTGCCCTCCTCGAAGGGCGCGTCCCAGTCGAGTTCCTTGTCCGGGTCGAAGGAGTGCTTGGCCGAGGAGTCGAGCAGCCGCTCGGCCACCTGCTCGCGGTCCTTGAGCAGGCCGAGCGCGTCGCGCAGCCCTTCGAGTGCGTCGGTTTCGGTGAGCGATGTCATGCCGCTATGAGACTGCTTGTCAGCAAGCTCGTCAATCCCCTGTGCGCGACTTGTTGACCCCGCGTCTACTACGTGTGAACCTGCGCACCATGCCGACCTTCGACCAGTACGCCATGGACCCCGGAGCGACCCTCTGGCCGGTGCCCGCGACCGGTGCGGCCCGGTTCAGCTGGGAGTACGACGACGGCCGCGACCGTCTTCTGGCCCTGTACCAGAAGGGCAAGGACAAGCAGTGGGACGGGCAGAAGCGGATCGACTGGGACCTCGAGGTCGACCCGTACGACCCGCTCGGCACCCCCGACGAGGCGCTCTCGCTGTACGGCACGAAGCACTGGGCGAGGCTCACCGAGAAGGACCGGGGTGAACTGCGGCGGCACTACTCCGCCTGGCAGTTCAGCCAGTTCCTGCACGGCGAGCAGGGCGCGATGATCTGCGCGGCGCGGATCGTCGAGTCCGTTCCCGACCTGGACGCCAAGTTCTACTCGGCGACACAGACCATGGACGAGGCCCGGCACGCGGAGATCTACGGGCGCTTCCTGCACGAGAAGATCGGGATGCTCTACCCGATCAACGACAACCTCCAGTCCCTGCTCGGCGACACCCTGCGCGACAGCCGCTGGGACATGCCCTACCTCGGCATGCAGGTGCTGATCGAGGGCCTCGCCCTGGCCGCCTTCGGCATGATCAGGGACACCACGAACAAGCCGCTGCCGAAGCAGATCCTGGCGTACGTCATGCAGGACGAGGCCCGGCATGTGGCCTTCGGCCGGATGGCCCTGCGCGACTACTACAGGCAGCTCAGCGACGCCGAACTGCGCGAACGCGAGGAGTTCGTCATCGAGGGCTGCTACCTGATGCGCGACCGGCTGCGGGGCGTGGAGGTGCTGGAGAACTTCGGCATCCCGAAGGCGGAGGCCGAGGAGTACACCGAGCGGTCCGAGTTCCTCGCCCTCTTCCGCAAGTTGCTCTTCAGCCGCATCGTCCCCTGCGTCAGGGACATCGGCCTGTGGGGCAGACGCCTCCAGCAGGCCTATGTCGACATGGGCGTCCTCGAGATGGGTGACTCCAACCTCGACCTGCTGATGTCCCAGGACGAGGAGATTGCGGACCGGCTCGACGCCGAGCGCTTCGCTGCCGAGGAACAGGAGCGGGTCGCGGAGGTGACGGAGGCGATCGAGGCGGGCACCTCCTCCGACTGACGGCTTCTCACGCCCTGAGCACCGCCGCCATCACCGCCCGGGCGATCGGCGCCGCCACCCCGGCCCCGCTGATGTGCCCCCGGTGCGCCGCCGAGTCCTCCACCACCACGGCGACCGCGACCCTCGGCTCCAGTTCGTCCTCGGCCTGCGCCCAGGACACGAACCAGGCGTACGGCACACCGGTGTTGCCGATTCCGTGCTGGGCGGTGCCCGTCTTGCCGCCGACCGTCGCGCCGGGGATCGCGGCGTTGGTGCCGGTGCCGTCCTCCACCACGCCCCGCATCAGCTCCCGCAGCCGGGCAGCGGTGGACGGGAGCATCGCCTGGCGGACCGGGCGGGCGCCGGCCGCGGACACCGTCGCACCCCGGCTCGTGGTCGTGCGCTCCACGAGATACGGCTCCCGCAGCTGCCCGCGGTTGGCCACGGCCGCCGAGACCATCGCCATCTGCAACGGCGTGGCCCGCGTGTTGTACTGCCCGATGGACGACAGGGCCAGCTGCGCCCGGTCGACCCTGGTGTCGAAGCTGCTCGGGGAGACCGGATACGGGATCCGCAGCCCCGTGTCGTTGAAGCCGAACGCCTGGGCGGTCGCCGCCATGCCGGTCACGCCCACGTCCACGCCCAGCTTCGCGAACACCGTGTTGCAGGACCGCTCGAAGGCCACCCGCAGTGAGGCGTTCCGGCAGCCCTTGGCCGCGTTGCGCAGCGGCGTCGTGGTACCGGGCATCGTGTACGGGTCGGGCGAGCGGGTGGGCCGGTCGACGTGCCTGATCACGCCGGCGTCCAGTGCCGCCGCCGCGGTGACCACCTTGAAGGTCGAGCCCGGCGGATACGTCTGCCGCACCGCCCGGTTCAGCATCGGCCTGGCGGGGTCCTCGTTCAGCCCCAGCCAGGAACGGGTCACCGACGGGCCGTTCCCCGACAGCGACTCCGGGTCGTACGACGGAGTGGAGACCAGTGCCAGGATCCGTCCCGTCGCCGGTTCCAGCGCCGCCACCGCACCCGTGCGTCCGCCCAGCCCTCTGTACGCCGCCTGCTGCGCCGCCGCGTTGAGCGTGGTGACGACGTCACCGCCCGGATTCTGCGCCCGGGTGAGGTCGGACCACAGGGGGAACGGCGAGAGCATCGGGTCGGTGCCGGACAGGGTGCCGTCCTCGGCGTGCTCCAGGAACGACGTGCCGTACTCCTGTGAGGCGAAGCCGGTGACGGGGGCGTACAACGGGCCGTTCGCGTAGGTGCGTTCGTAGCGGAGCTGCTCGCCGGTGTCCTTGGAGCCGGTGACCGGCCGGCCGCCGACCAGGATGTCGCCGCGCGGCTGGCCGTAACGGGCGATGCTCTGACGGCGGTTGGCGGGGTTGTCGTCGAACGCCGGGGCCTGGACGACCTGGATGCGGGACGCGTTGAGCAGCAGGGCGACGAGCAGCAGGGCGCAGAAGGCGGCGGCGTGCCTGATGTGCCGGGTCACGGGGCGACCCGCCCGTCGTACTGTCGGCGGGCCGAGTCGCTCACCCGGATCAGCAGCGCCACGATCGCCCAGTTGGTGACCACCGAGGAGCCGCCCTGCGCCAGAAACGGCATCGCCATGCCGGTCAGCGGGATCAGGCCCGTCACCCCGCCCGCGATGACGAACACCTGGAGCGCCACGATCGACGCGAGCCCCACCGCGAGCAGCCGGCCGAACGGGTCGCGCAGGGCGAGGCCGGCCCGGTAGCCACGCTCGACGAGCAGGGCGTAGAGCAGGAAGATCGCGGTCAGCCCCAGCAGGCCGAGTTCCTCCCCCGCCGTGGCCAGGATGAAGTCGGACTTGACGGCGAAGCCGATCAGGGGGGAGTGGCCGAGCCCGAGGCCCGTGCCGAGCATCCCGCCCGCCGCGAAGGCGAACAGGGACTGCGCGAGCTGGTTGGGGCCCCGGCCGGCGTCGATCGACGCGAACGGGTGCAGCCAGTCGTGGATCCGGGCGGCCACATGGGGTTCCATCCGGCCGACGGCGACCGCGCCCAGCGTCGCGAGCAGCAGACCGACCGCGATCCAGCCGGTGCGGCCGGTCGCGACGTACAGCATGACCACGAACAGGCCGAAGAAGAGCAGTGAGGTGCCCAGGTCGCGTTCGAGGATCAGGACGCAGACGCTCAGCAGCCAGATGGCGACGACCGGCCCGAGGACCCGGCCGGTGGGAAACTGCAACCGCCAGATGCGGCGGCCCGCGTACGCCAGCGCGCTGCGGTTCGCGGCCAGGTACGCGGCGAAGAACACCGCCAGCAGCACCTTCGCGAACTCGCCCGGCTGGATGGAGAATCCGGCGATCCGGATCCAGATCCGGGCGCCGTTCACGGCCGGGAACAGGATCGGCAGGGTGAGCAGGACCAGGGCGGCGGCGACACAGACATACGCGTAGCGCTGCAGGACCCGGTGGTCGCGCAGCGCGGCGACGACCACGATGAACAGGGCCACCCCGAGGGTCGACCAGACGAGCTGGGCGGGGGCCGCCCGGTCACCCGGCGTCTGCAGGTCCAGCCGGTAGATCAGCACCAGGCCGAGGCCGTTGAGCAGGACACCGATGGGCAGCAGCAGCGGATCGGCGTACGGGGCGCGGAGACGGACCGTCAGGTGGGCGAGCAGCGCGAGGACGCCGAGCCCGGCGCCGTAGCCCACGGCGCCGGGAGGGACGGCGCCGTGCCGGGCGAGGCCGACAGCGCAGTAGCCGTACACCTAGAGGAGTACCGCCACCACGATGAGGGCGAGTTCGATGCCACGGCGCCGGGGGATGCGAAGCGCGGGAGCGGGTGCGTCCGCTGCCACGGTGGTTCCGGTTCCGGCGTTCGTCATGCCCGGAACTTACCCAAATGGGGAGAGTTGTTCTCCCGTCATGCTGCGCCATCGGGGACCGCCGGGCCCCCGTTCGGCGGAGTCAGAGGAAGCGTCAGCTGCGCCACCGCCCCGCCGTCCGGTGCGTTGCCGAACTCCAGGCGCGCGCCCAGCACCTCCGCCTGCCCGAGCGCGATCGTCAGGCCGAGGCCGTGCCCTTTCGAGCCGCCCTCCGTGCGGAACCGCTGCGGCCCGTGCGCCAGGAGGTACTCCGGATAGCCGTCTCCGTGGTCCCGCACGGTCACCACGGGCCCGTCCACCGTCAGCACCACCGGCGGCCGCCCGTGCTTGTGCGCGTTCGCGACCAGGTTGCCCAGCACGCGTTCCAGCCGCCGCCGGTCGGTCTCCACGCGCGCGTCCCGCACGATGTGCACCCGCGTGTCGGTCCCGGAGGCCCGCACGACCCGGCCGGCCAGCGCGCCCAGTTCCTCGATGGCCAGGTCCAGCCGCTCCCGCCCGGTGTCCAGCCGGGAGATCTCCAGCAGGTCCTCGGTGAGGGTGCGCAGCGCCGCCACCCGGTCCCGCACCAGCTCGGTCGGGCGGCCCGGTGGCAGCAGCTCCGCCGCCGCGTGCAGGCCGGTCAGCGGGGTGCGCAGCTCGTGCGCCACATCCGCGGTGAACCGCTGCTCGGCCTGCAGCTTGCCCTGGAGCGACGCGGCCATGGAGTCCAGCGCGGCGGCCACCGTGGCCACCTCGTCCTGCGGCCGGTTCGGATCGCGGGTACGGGCGTCGTGCACGCGCGCGTCCAGGTCGCCCGCGCTGATCCGCCGCGCGACCTGCGCCGTGGCGTGCAGCCGCCGGGTCACCCGGGTCACCGCGAACGCCCCCACCAGCACCGTCGCGCCGGTCGCGAGCGCCGACGACCAGCCGATCGCCTGGTCGAGGCCGTCGATGGTGCGCGCCTGCTGCGAGTAGTCGACGGCCACCGCGAGGACACGGCCGCGGTCGGCGGGGCCCGCCGCCCACATCGTGGGGCGGCCCTGCCGGTCGGCGACCATCGTGCCGCGGTACCCGGCCGCCGCGAGCGCGCGCAGCGGCGCGGGCAGCCCGTCGGGGTCGAGGCCGGCGCCCGGCATCAGCGGGTCCCCGGCCTCGTACGCCGCCGTGGCGTCCGCCAGCCGGGACAGCGCGAGGTCGCGGGCCTCGCCGACCGTCCGGTGCGTCACCGAGACATGCACCAGGACGCCGAGCAGCGCGGCGAGGGCACAGCACATCGCCGTGATGAAGAGGGCGGACTTCACGGCCAGGGTGCCGGCCCAGCGGGGCAGCGTGAGCCTCATCGAGGGCTCGCCGAGGGCGTCGCGGACGGGCGGGGAGGGTCCTCCCGCTTGCCGGTGCGCAGCATCTCGTCATGCGTGAGCAGCATCGCGCGCTGCTCCGGGTCCCAGGTCCACTGCAGGCGGTACTCGTAGCCCGTGACCTCGGACGGCGCGCGCAGGATCAGCGACCGCCCGGCGATCTCCACCCCGCTCAGGGCGTCGTCGTAGGCCATGACCTGCATCAGCCGGTGCCTGTCGACGGTGTAGACGCGGACGGCGGTCAGCTCGCCGGGCAGCAGCCGGAAGCCCAGCGTCAGCTCGTGGCGCCCGTCGCCGGTCAGATCCCGGTAGTACGGCTCGAGGACCGGGCACCCGCTCCGGTCCCCGGCCGTGCCGCACTCCTCCATCCGGCGGGCCGTCTCCCGGTACGGCGCCTTGCTCCCCTGGTAGTCGCCCGGGCTCGCGGCGATCTCGGTGCGGACCACCGCGGCCGGGTCCACCGTGCGGATGTCGTCGCCGGGGACGTCGACACCCTTCATGACCTTCCGGTCCACCTCGCCGATCTCGAAGGCGGGGCTGGACGCCGGCGGCAGCTCGGGCCACAGCCGGGCCGGGCCGACCGCGGTCGGTGTCGCCCCGGCGCCCCGCAGCCCGCCCGCGTCACCGCAGGCCGTGGCGGTCGCCGCCAGGAGGACGGCCGCGAGGACGGCGAGGACGCGCACAGGGGTGGTGCGCGGAGGGAGACGGAGGGGCACTGTGCTCCTGTGGTTCATGGTTCACGGTGGTCGGGCCGCGTACACCTTATTCGTGGGGAATTCCTTTTTGCGTATCCGCTCGGTGTACGGACGGCCCACGGCTACTCGGCGAGCTCCTCCAGTAACCGCACCGTCGGCAGCCCCGCCCGCAGATACTCCACGAACAGGTCGTTGTGCAGCGCCCAGGGCGAGCGGCGGGCGCGGATCAGCCGGATCGCGGCCTCCACGGAGCTGCCGCCGTGGACCAGGGCGTGGGCGATGACCAGGCCGGAGCGGTTGTAGCCGTGGTAGCAGCGGACGAGGACCCGGCGGCCCTGGTCCAGCGCGTCGCAGACGGCCTCGGCCAGCCGGATCACGCCCGCGAGCTGGGTGCCGTCCAGGGGCCCGTCCGGGATGGGCCACACCTGGTGCTCGACGCCCGGGTCGGGGCCGTGGCCGGGCAGCCGCAGCAGGGTCTGGACGAGATCGAACTCGTCCCGCACGACGGCGAACTCCACCTCTCCCGAACGGCCCGTGAACTCGTGCCCGCCCATCCACAGACCGGGCACGATCTCGTCCCACGGGCTGTCCGGAGCCGGTACGTCGGGTTGCTTCCTGCGGGTACGCAACGGGTCCTCCCGAGGGCCTGCCCAACTCCTCTCAAAGGTAACCGGGTTCTTGCCCCTGGAGCACCCCGCCTGTTCCCATGGTCATGGGGTGATGTGCATGAGCGGACTGCGCGTCGTACCGACCTGGCAACACGGTCGGGAACGGCTGTACGTCTGCCTCACGGACGGCAGGAACATCGCCTGGTACGACCGTGAGGCGGCCCGGGTCAACCTGATCGGCGAGGACCGCAGAGAGGACGTCCTTCAGGCCCTGCGCCCCTTCCTGACCGGCCCGGTCACGGTGGGCCCGCCACCGGTGCCCACCCCGGCCGAGCTGGCCCGTCTCTCCCTGCACCCGGACGACGACCTGGCGCCCAACCGCCCCGGCGAGGCCCTCCTGGTCGCCCTGGACCGGAATCCGGGCGGCCGGGTGCCCCGGCTGCGCACCGATCCCCGGCGCCGGGCGCTGGAGGCCGAGCAGACGGTGGGGGAGGCGCTGGACCGGCTGGACGGCGCGGGCTGGCACACCCTGCACTCCGTCCCGCTGCCCGGCGGTGACCGCATCCACCACCTGCTGATCGGCCCCGGCGGACTCTTCGCGGTCCACACGCTGTACGCCCGCAAGCAGCGGATCCTGGTCGCCGACCCCATGGTCACGCCGGGGCGGCGGGAGGCGCGGCCGCTGCTGCGCCGGGTGCGTGCGGACGCCGACCGTGCCTCGTACGCCCTGACGGCCGAGGTCCACCCCGTGCTGGCCCTGGTCGGCCCGGCCCGCGTGTCCCTCGACGGGCCGGTGCGCGAGGTCCGCGTCCTTCAGGACACCGACCTCGCCGGGCTGGCGCGGCTCGGGGGAGTCCTGAAACCGGCGGACGTGGAGGCCCTGCACGCGATGGCCAGGGACCGGAACACGTGGGCCAGAGTGTGACCTAGCTGTATTGCCCTGAGAGGTTAGGAACGCGGCTGGCGGGTGGCTGGCCCTTGAGCGCGGTGTGTCCGCGGTGGTGATTGTAGGTGTGCAGCCAGCCGGGGAAGGCGTCGCGTCGTTCCTGTTCTGATCG
>NZ_JBQQCE010000176.1:0-18542 GCF_052245645.1 Streptomyces sp. KR55
CCTCGGGGTCGTCCGTGGCGTTCATCGCCGTCAGGTGCTTCTCGACCTCTGCCAGCCGGTCCGGTGTGATGCGCGCCGCCGCCAGGGCCGTCGCCGTCGACTCCAGGATGCGGCGCACCTCCAGCAGTTCCACCAGACGTGGACCGCGGGACAGGTCGGCCACCACACCGAACGTCTCCAGCAGGTCGCCAGCCTCCAGTTGCGTGACGTAGATGCCGGAGCCGTGCCGGGCCTCCAGCACCCCCAGCACCGTCAGCGCGCGGATCGCCTCGCGCATCGAGCTGCGGGAGATGCCGAGCTGGGCCGCCAGATCGCGCTCGGTCGGCAGCCGCTGGCCGGGCTCCAGCCGCCCCTCGGCGATCATCGCCTTGATCCGCTCGATGGCGCGCTGCGTCACGGTGCCCTTCTGCGGGGCTGTCTCGTCCACGCCATTCCTCCCGTCGCCCGAGGCGTCTGAGGGCGCCTGGTGAGCGGCAGTGTAATCACCAGGTTGGTCGGACCACTACGGCCGAAAACAGCGAGAATCTGCCTCCGCAGGGTGTTGTACCGGCAAAGTGGTCTGATAAATATGCGGGCATCTGCTCGAACACGCTCAACGAGGAGCCGCCAGATGCCCGGCACAACAGCGCGGAAGCAGAACAGATCACGGATGGTCAAGGCGGTGGCCGCGGTCGCCGGCGCCTCGCTCGTGCTCGCCGCGTGCGGCAGCACCAAGGACACCGGCGCCTCCAGCGCCGGAGGAGGCGGCGGTACCGGCAAGGTGGGAGTGATCCTGCCCTTGCTGACCTCGCCGTTCTGGCAGTCGTACAACGACTACGTGCCGAAGACGGCCAAGTCGGAAGGCGTCGACGCGCTCAAGACGGTCAACTCCAACAGCGACCCCTCACAGCAGATCACCGACATCAACAACCAACTCAACCAGGGCGTGAAGGGCCTGGTCGTGGCCCCGCTGGACAGCGCCGCCATCGAGGCCGGCCTCGACCAGGCGGAGCGCAAGGGCGTGCCGGTCGTCGCCGTCGACGTGGCGCCCGACAAGGGCAAGGTCGCGATGGTGGTACGGGCCGACAACGTGGCGTACGGCGAAAAGGCCTGCCAGTACCTCGGCGAGCACATCAGCTCCGGCAAGGTCGTGCAGATCATGGGCGACCTCGCCTCCGTCAACGGCCGCGACCGCTCCGAGGCCTTCCGCGCCTGCGTCAAGAAGAACTTCCCCAAGCTCAAGGTCCTGGAGATCCCGGCCAAGTGGGAGTCCGACACCGCGGCCTCCAAGCTGGACACCCTCCTGAACGCCAACCCCGACATCAAGGGCATCTACATGCAGGCGGGCGGCGTCTACCTCGCGCCGACCCTCCAGACCCTGAAGTCGAAGGGCATGCTGAAGAAGGCCGGGCAGGCCGGTCACATCACGATCGTCTCCAACGACGGCATTCCGCAGGAGTACGACGCCATCCGCAAGGGCGAGATCGACGCGACCGTCTCCCAGCCCGCCGACCTGTACGCCAAGTACGGCATGTACTACATCAAGGCGGCGATGGAGGGGAAGACGTTCGAGCCCGGCCCCACCGACCACGACTCGACCATCGTCAAGCTGCCCAGCGGCATCCTCGAGGACCAGCTGCCCGCCCCGCTGGTCACCAAGGACAACGTCGACGACCCCGAGCTCTGGGGCAACACGGTCAAATGAGTACGGCCGTGATCACACCCATCGTCGAGGCGCGGGACATCGTCAAGCGCTACGGCCCCACCACTGCCCTCGCCGACGCCCGGCTCACCGTCCTCCCCGGCGAGTCCCACGCCCTCGTCGGCCGCAACGGCGCCGGCAAGTCGACCCTGGTCAACATCCTCACCGGCCTCCAGGCGGCCGACGGGGGCGAGGTCCGCTTCGACGGTGACCCCGCGCCCCCGCTGGCCGACCGCGACGCCTGGCGCCGCAAGGTCGCCTGCGTGTACCAGAAGCCCACGGTCGTCCCCGAGTTGACGGTCGCCGAGAACCTCTTCATCAACCGGCAGCCGCTCAACCGCGGCTTCATCAGCTGGCGCAAGCTGCGCGCCGCGGCCGCCCAGCTCCTCGACACCTGGGACGTGCACGTCGACCCCGAGGCCCGCACCGCCGACCTCAAGGTCGAGGACCGTCAAATGGTCGAGATCGCGAGGGCGTTGAGCTTCGGCGTCCGCTTCATCATCCTCGACGAGCCCACCGCCCAGCTCGACAACCGTGAGATCGAGCGGCTCTTCGCCCGCATGCGGGCGCTCCAGGACTCCGGCGTTACCTTCCTGTTCATCTCGCACCACCTCCAGGAGGTGTACGAGGTCTGCCAGACCGTCACGGTCCTGCGCGACGCCCGCTGGATCACGACGGCACCGGTCGCCGAACTCCCGCGCCGGGCCCTGGTCGAGGCCATGGCGGGCGAGTCCATCGAGACCATCGCCGAACAGGCCGTGGACCCCCGGGACGTCGACCACGACGCGCCCGTCCTCCTCGAAGCGCGCGGGCTCACCTCACCGTCGTACGAGAACATCGACCTCACCGTCCGCCGCGGCGAGGTCGTCGGACTCGCCGGGATCAGCGGCAGCGGCAAGGTGGAGCTCGCCGAGTCCTTCGCGGGACTGCACACCCCGACAAGCGGGACCGCTCAACTGGACGGCGAGCGGCTCCCGTTCGGTGATGTGCAGGCCGCCCTCAAGGCGGGCGTCGCCTGCGTGCCCCGCGACCGGCACGACCAGGGCCTGGTCGCCGGCATGACCATCGGTGACAACGCCACCATGAGCGTCCTCGACCGGCTCGGCCGCTTCGGCTTCGTCGGCACCGAACGCAAGCGCGGCTTCGCCACCGCCCTCATCGAACGCCTCGACATCCACACAGAGGGCCCGGACCAGCCCGTCTCCGACCTGTCCGGCGGCAACGCGCAGAAGGTCGTGATGGCCCGCGCCCTCGCCTCAGACCCCCGTCTGCTCGTGCTGATCAACCCCACCGCGGGCGTCGACGTGAAGTCCAAGGAGTCCCTGCTCGCCCGCATGGACAGCGCCCGCGAGGACGGCACCGCCGTACTCGTCGTCTCCGACGAACTCGATGACCTGCGCCGCTGCGACCGCGTCCTCGTCCTGTTCCACGGCCGTGTCGTCGCCGAGCACCCGGCGGGCTGGCGCGACCACGAGCTGATCGCCTCCATCGAAGGAGTGGACCATGGCTGACACCAAGGCCCCACCGGTTACGCCCGTCAAGGTCCCCGATCCCCGTGCGGCCAGGACGGTCCTGCTCCGCCGTGCACGCGAACTCGCCCTCGTGCCAGCCCTGTTGCTCCTCATGGTGCTCGGCGCGCTGGTCAACGACTCGTTCCTCACCGAGCGCAACCTGATCTCGATCCTGGGCGCCTCCGCCGCGCTGGCGATGGTCGTGCTGGCCGAGTCGCTCGTTCTCATCACCGGCAAGTTCGACCTGTCCCTGGAATCGGTGGTCGGCATCGCACCCGCCGTCGGAGCGCTTCTCGTCCTGCCCGCCGCGCAGTCCGGCTGGGGCACCGAACTCCCCGCCGCCCTCGCCCTGTTGGCGATCGTCGTCGCGGGAGCGGCCGTCGGTGCCTTCAACGGCATCCTGGTCGTGAAGTTCAAGCTCAACGCGTTCATCGTGACGCTCGCGATGCTGATCGTCCTGCGTGGTCTGCTGGTCGGGGCGACCAAGGGCAAGACGCTGTTCGGGATGCCCGACAGCTTCTACTCCCTCGCCACCACCACCTTCCTGACCATCCCGATGTCGGTGTGGCTCGCGGCGGCCGCCTTCGCGATCGCCGGGTTCGTGCTCAAGTACCACCGCATCGGACGAGCCCTGTACGCCATCGGCGGGAACGCGGACGCCGCCCGCGCGGCAGGCATCCGGGTCGAGCGTGTGATGCTCGGCGTGTTCGTCGTCGCGGGCACCCTCGCGGCCGTCGGCGGGATCATCCAGACGGGCTACGTCGGGGCGATCAGCGCCAACCAGGGCAACAACATGATCTTCACCGTGTTCGCGGCTGCGGTGATCGGCGGCATCAGCCTGGACGGCGGCAAGGGCACCATGTTCGGCGCCCTGACCGGCGTACTCCTCCTCGGCGTCGTCCAGAACCTGCTCACCCTCGCCCAGGTCCCGTCCTTCTGGATCCAGGCCATCTACGGCGGAATCATCCTGGTCGCCCTCATGATCGCCCGCGTGACGACGGGCCGCGCGCAGGACTGACCCCGCGCCTGACTGCCACCGACCGAAAGGCCCTCTGTGTCCCCGAGTTCCGCCCGCATCATCGCGGTCGACACCTACGACATCCGCTTTCCCACCTCGCGCGAGCTCGACGGCTCCGACGCGATGAACCCGGACCCCGACTACTCGGCCGCGTACGTCGTCCTGCGCACCGACGCCGGGGACGGGCTGGAGGGGCACGGATTCACCTTCACCATCGGGCGGGGCAACGAGGTCCAGGTCGCCGCGATCGAGGCGCTGCGCGGGCATGTCGTCGGCCGGTCCGTCGACGAGCTGTGCGCCGACCCGGGGACCCTGAACCGCGACCTGATCGGCGACAGCCAGCTGCGCTGGCTCGGCCCCGAGAAGGGCGTGATGCACATGGCGATCGGCGCGGTCATGAACGGCGTGTGGGACCTCGCAGCCAAGCGGGCCGAGAAGCCCCTGTGGCGCCTGCTCGCCGACGCCGACCCCGAGTGGATCGTCCGCCAGATCGACTTCCGGTACATCACCGACGCGCTCACGTCCGAAGAGGCGCTGACGATCCTTCGCCGGGGCCGGGATGGCTCGGAAGAGCGCACAGCCCGGCTCCTGAAGCGCGGATACCCCGCCTACACCACCTCCGCCGGCTGGCTCGGCTACGACGACGACAAACTCACCCGCCTCGCCGCCGAGGCCGTCGCCGACGGCTTCCGGCAGATCAAGCTGAAGGTCGGGGCGGACGTGGAGGACGACGTACGGCGCTGCCGTGTCGCCCGCTCGGTCGTCGGCCCGGGCATCCGCATGGCGATCGACGCCAACCAGCGCTGGGACGTCGACGAGGCGATCCGCTGGACCAAGGCCCTCGCCGAGTTCGACCCGTACTGGATCGAGGAGCCCACCAGCCCCGACGACGTCCTCGGCCACGCGGCCATCCGCAAGGCCGTCGCTCCGGTGAAGGTGGCCCCCGGCGAGCACGTGCAGAACAGGGTCGTCTTCAAGCAACTCCTCCAGGCCGGCGCCCTCGACGTCCTGCAGATCGAAGCGGCCCGCGTGGGCGGCGTCAACGAGAACCTCGCGATCCTGCTGCTCGCCGCCAAGTTCGGCGTGCCGGTGTGCCCGCACGCGGGCGGCGTCGGGCTGTGCGAACTCGTCCAGCACCTGTCGATGTTCGACTATGTGGCGGTCACCGGCACCACCGAAGACCGTGTCATCGAGTACGTCGACCATCTGCACGACCACTTCCTCGATCCGGTGGTGATCAGGGAAGGTCACTACATGGCACCCATCGCGCCGGGCTTCTCGGCTGCCATGCGGCCCGAGTCGATCGCGCGGTACACGTTCCCCGGCGGTACCTTCTGGGCCGCCGACCTCGAGACGCAGAAGAAGGGTCAGGCCGCATGAGCGACTTCGAGGGCCTCAAGGCCCTGGTGACGGGCGGCGCCTCCGGCATCGGCCGGGCCGCCGCGGAACTCCTGGCCGAGCGCGGCGCCCAGGTCGCCGTGCTCGACCTCGACCCGTCGTCGGTGGAGAAGCCGCTGCTCGCCTTCCGCGCCGACGTCACCGACGACGCCTCCGTACGCGAGGCCGTGGCGGCCGCGGTTGCCGACCTCGGCGGACTGGACGTAGTGATCAACAACGCCGGCATCGGCGCCCAGGGGACCGTCGAGGACAACGACGACGCCGAGTGGCACCGGGGCCTCGACGTCAACGTCGTCGGCATGGTGCGGGTGGCCCGCGCCGCGCTGCCCCATCTGCGCCGGTCCGCGCACGCGGCGATCGTCAACACCTGCTCCATCGCGGCCACGGCGGGGCTCCCGCAGCGGGCGCTGTACAGCGCGACCAAGGGCGCGGTCCACTCGCTCACCCTCGCCATGGCCGCCGACCACGTCCGCGAGGGCATCCGCGTCAACTGCGTCAACCCCGGTACGGTGGACACCCCCTGGGTCGGCCGCCTGCTCTCCGCCGCCGCCGACCCGGCCGCCGAACGCGCCGCTCTGGAGGCCCGCCAGCCCACGGGCCGCCTGGTCTCGGCCGCCGAAGTCGCGGGCGCCATCGCCTACTTGGCGAGCCCCCTCTCCGGGGCCACGACCGGCACCGCCCTCGCCGTCGACGGCGGAATGCAGGGCCTGCGCCTGCGGCCGGTGGGCCGGTGAAGAGGCTCGGCGGCAGCGCCGTCCCGGTCAGCGAGCTGGCCTTCGGCGCCGGGGGCATCGGCAACCTCTACACCGAGGTGGGCGAGCAGCAGGCGTACGAGGCGGTGGACGCCGCCTGGCAGCGCGGCATCCGCTACTTCGACACCGCGCCGCACTACGGCCTCGGCCTGTCGGAACGCCGCCTCGGCGCGGCCCTGCGCGAACGCCCCCGCGCGCAGTACACGATCTCGACAAAGGTGGGCCGCCGCCTGGAGCCGTCGGACGGCACTGGCGACGACCTCGGCAACGGCTTCGCCGTCCCCGCCACGCACCGCCGCGTCTGGGACTTCAGCGAGGACGGCGTACGACGCACCCTGGAGGCCAGCCTGGAACGGCTCGGTCTCGACCGCGTCGACGTCGTCTACCTCCACGACCCCGACGACCACGCCGAGTGGGCCTTCCGGGAGGGCTACCCGGCGCTGGAGAAGCTCCGCTCGGAGGGAGTCGTCGGCGCGATCGGCGCGGGCATGAACCAGGCGGAGATGCTCACGCGCTTCGTGCACGACACCGACGTCGACGTGGTGCTGTGCGCCGGCCGCTACACGCTGCTCGACCAGGGGGCGCTCACCGAGCTGCTGCCCGCCGCCCAGGCGCGCGGCACCTCCGTCGTGATCGGCGGCGCCTTCAACTCCGGCCTCCTGGCGGACCCGAAGCCGGGTGCGACGTACAACTACGCCACCGCGTCACCCGAGTTGCTGCACCGCGCCCTGCGGCTGAAGTCCGTCGCAGACCGCCACGGCACCACCCTGCGCGCCGCCGCCCTGGCCTTGTGCGCCGCCCACCCGGCGGTCGCGAGCGTCCTCGTCGGCGCCCGCTCGGCGCACGAAGTCGTCGACTGCGCCCAGCAGTTCGGGGCCTCCGTGCCCACCGCCTTCTGGCAGGAGCTGCGCGACACCGGTCTCCTGCCGCCCGACGCCCCCGTCCCCGCCGAGGAGCCGTGATGAGGGTCGCCCTGCACACCAAGGTCCGCGCGGACCGTGTCGCCGAGTACCAGGCCGCTCACCGCGAGGTCCCGAAGGAACTCACGGACGCCATCCGGGCCGCCGGTGCCTCCTCCTGGACGATCTGGCGGTGGGGGTCCCCCGCGCGAGCGCATTCGAGCGTGGGGGAGGCACCGACCTCTTCCACGTCCTGGAGTGCGAGGACTACGGCCGGCTCCTCGCCGAGCTGGAGAAACTGCCGGTGAACGTGGCCTGGCAGGCCCGCATGGCCGAGCTGCTCGACGTGGTGCACGACTACTCCGGTGAGGGCGCGGACGCCGGCCTGCCCGTCGTATGGGAGCTGCCGTGACGGTCGTGGACGCCCATCACCATGTGTGGGATCTCTCCGTCCGGGACCAGGACTGGATCACCGGTCCCGATCTCCAGCCGCTCCGGCGGAACTTCACCATCGCCGACCTGGCCCCCGAAGCACGGCAGGCCGGAGTCGACCGTACGGTCCTCGTCCAGACGATCACTGTGCCCGAGGAGACCCCGGAGTTCCTGGCCCTCGCCGCCGAGCACGAGCTGATCGCCGGTGTCGTCGGCTGGACCGACCTCACCCGCCCGGACGTCGCCGAGGAACTGGCCCGGTTGCGGGAGCTGCCCGGAGGGCAGTACCTGAAGGGCATCCGCCACCAGGTCCAGGGCGAGCCCGACCCGGAGTGGCTGCTGCGTGCGGAGGTACGGCGCGGACTGGCCGCCGTCGCGGACACGGGGCTGGTCTACGACCTGGTCGTCCTGCCGAACCAGCTGCCGGCCTGCGTCAAGGCGGCCGAGGCGCTGCCGCAGCTCACCTTCGTCCTCGATCACCTGGGCAAGCCGCCCATCGCCTCCGGCGAGCGAGAACCCTGGGAGACCGCCGTCCGCTCTCTGGCCGCTCTCTCCAACACTGTCTGCAAGTTCTCCGGCATGGTCACCGAGGCGGACCTCGCCTCCTGGACGGTCGACGACCTGCGCCCGTACGCCGACGTGGTGCTGGACGCCTTCGGCCCGGACCGGCTGATGTTCGGCTCCGACTGGCCGGTGTGCACTCTGGCGGCGTCGTACGGTCAGGTGCTTGCCACAGCGGAGGAGTTGCTCAGCCCGTTCGATCGCACACGGGTCTTCGAAACCACCGCCACCCGTGTCTACGGCCTCTGAGCCACCTCCGCCAGCCGGGTCGGCGGCAGATACTCCCGCACATACGTCCGCTCCCAGCACGCACCCGTCTCCCGCAGCTCCCGCCAGGTGGTGTAGCGGTAACGGAAGAGCCGGGCGCGGACGAACCGCGGGGGCTCGTCGGGCGGGAAGGGTGAGCGGCGCAGCAGCTTCAGCGTGTCCCGGTCGTTCTCCAGCAGCCGCTCCACCAGCGCGCCGAACCACGAGCCGGCATAGGCGGGCGACAGCGCGACGAACCACATCATCCAGTCCAGCCGCAGATGGTACGGCGCGAACTGGCGCGGCCAGTGCCGGGGATCACCGGGCTTGCCCTTGAACTCGTACTCCCGCCAGTCGGAGTCCTCGTGCGGTACGGCGTCGGCGGTGCCCTCGATCACCACCTCGTACCGCACCCGGCTGACGCTGCCGAACGCGCCGTAGGTGTTCACCAGGTGGAGCGGGTCGAAGGAGCGGTTCATGATCTGGCGGCGGGAGATCATGTTGCGGACCGGCTGATAGCTGAGGAACACGATCAGCGCGGCGACCGCGAGGACCACGACCATGTACCAGAGGGGAGCGTCCGGCACCGCCGGCGGATCGCTCGGGAACTGCACCACGGACAGGGCCAGCACGATGGTGATCCAGTTCAGCCAGGAGAAGTTGCCCGACAGAACCAGCCACAGCTGCGTGACGATCATCAGCGAGGCGGCGGCGGTGGCGACCGGCTGCGGGGTGAACAGCAGAACAGGCACCACGAGCTGGGTGAAATGATTGGCGGCCACCTCCACCCGGTGCAGCGGGCGCGGCAGATGGTGGAAGAACCAGCTCAGCGGGCCCGGCATCGGCTGGGTCTCGTGGTGGTAGTCCAGACACGTCAGCTTCCGCCAGCACGCGTCCCCGCGCAGCTTGATCAGACCCGCCCCGAACTCCACCCGGAGCAGGATCCAGCGCAGCAGGAACAGCACCACGATCGGCGGCGCCACCTCGTCGTTGCCGAGGAACACGGCGAGAAAGCCGACCTCCAGCAGCAGGGACTCCCAGCCGAACCCGTACCAGGTCTGGCCGACGTTGACGATCGACAGATACAGCGCCCACGGCACCAGCCACAGCAGCATGCCGCCCCACAACGGCAGCAGCGAGTCCAGGCCGGCCAGCAGCGCCGCCGACACCGCACAGCCCGACCAGGCGCACACCGCGAAGAAGCGGTCCGAGTAGTGGAGTTGGAAGAGGCTCGGCGCCCGCTTGAACGGCACGTACTCGACGAACCGCGGCACCGGCAGCATCCCGCGGGCGCCGATCAGCGCCCGGAACTGCAGGGCCGCCGTCAGGAACGCGACCAGGTACACGCCGGCCAGAGCCCGCTGGAAGACCAGCCGGCTCAGCCAGTAGTCGGGTGCGGTGAACCAGTTCACGGGCATGCGCTCCTCTCCTCCATTCTGGCGGCACCGCTGACCTCGGCCGGTTCGTCACTCTCTGCATCTACCCTCTCTGTTTGCGTGACCACAGGAGAGTGAAGCAGACATCCTCGGCAGTCCGCCTGACGCCCTCGACAGCTGACCCGGTCGAAGAATCGGTCGAATCCTGGCAAAGTGGGCGCATGGCTGATCGGGGAGCGAGCGCCCTGTCTCTCCCGGACGACTGGCCCGCCCACCCGGACCCGATCCTGGCGCTCAACCAGATGGGCAGCTTCGACTGGGACCTGGACACCGGTCTGTTCCACATGGACCCCCAGGCCCACGAGGTCTTCGACCTGCGCCCCGAGGAATACGACGGCCGCCCGGAGTCCCTGGGCGTCCGGGTCCCGCGCACCGAAGGCCGGCGACTCGACACCCTGGTCGCCCAGGCCATCAAGGACGGCAGCGAGAACTACGGCGCCTACTTCCGCCTCCGCTGCCGCGACGGCACCCTGCGCTGGACCCACACCCAGGGCTACATCCGGCGCGACGAGACGGGCCGGCCGCGCCGGATCATCGGCATCGTCCGGGACGCCACCCAGGAGCTCGGCGAGTTCGCGGTGCGCCGCGAGCAGGCCGGCCAGGACCACGCCCGGCGCGATCAGACCGACGTCGTGGAGTTCACCACGGCCGCCCTCGCGCACGCCCGTACCGTCCAGGACGTCATCGACGTCCTCAAGGACACCCACGGCGTCACCCACCTAGGCGCGACCAGTCTGGTCATGGGCCTGGTGGAGGCCGGACGCATCCGGCTGGTCGCCGAGGGCCCCGAGGGCAGCTTCGTGCCCGGCACGCTGATCACCCGGATCGACGAGCCCTACCCGATGAGCGAGGTCGTGCGCACCCTCAGCCCCCGCTTCATCGAGTCCCCGGAGGAGTTTGCCGAGGGCTACCCCATCCTGTGGCCGCACATCACCGACCTCGAGATCACCTCGGCCGCCTATCTGCCGCTCATCGTCCAGGCCCAGCCCATCGGCGCGATGGGCCTGCTCTACAACGACCGCCGCGGCTTCACCCCCGAGGAACGCAACATCCTGGTCGCGCTCGGCAGCAGCATCGCGCAGAGCCTGCAGCGGGCGATGTTCTACGAGCAGGAGAAGGACCTGGCCAGCGGCCTCCAGCAGGCCATGCTGCCGCGCACCATCCCCAGTGTGCGGGGCGCCGACGTCGCGGTCCGCTACCGGGCCGGCGGTGCCGGGGGCTCCCTCGGCCGGGACATCGGCGGCGACTGGTACGACCTGATCCCGCTCCCCGGCGGCCGGGTCGGCGCCGTCATCGGCGACGTCCAGGGCCACGACACACACGCCGCCGCCGTCATGGGCCAGCTGCGCATCGTCCTGCGTGCCTACGCCGCCGAGGGGCACACGCCCGCCACGGTGATGGCCCGCGCCTCCGTCTTCCTCCACGAACTGGACACCGACCGCTTCGCGACCTGCCTGTACGCGGAGGCCGACCTGGCCACCGGCGTGGTCCAGGTGGTCCGGGCCGGCCATATCGACCCGCTGATCCGGGCCCCGGACGGCAGCTGCCGCCGCGTGCCCGTCCCGGGCGGCCTGCCGCTCGGCCTGTCCGCCGAGTTCGGGCGCCTGGAGTACCCCGTCGGCACCGTCGAGCTCGACCCCGGCCACACCCTGCTGCTCTGCACCGACGGCCTGGTCGAAGAGCCCGGCGCCGACCTCGACGACGGCGTGCAGGCCCTCACCGCGCTGGTCGCCTCCGGTCCCCAGGACGTGTGGAAACTCGCCGACCTGCTCATCGACGTGGCCGAGGAACGCGGCGGCGAGGACGACGTGGCGCTGCTCCTGCTGCGCCGCCGCGGCCTGGACGCCCCCCAGACCGGCGGCCGGCTCCAGCAGCACGTGACCCCCGGCGACCCGGAGGCCCTCACCGAGGCCCGGCACATGATCCGCGCCGCGGTCGGCGCCTGGGGTGCCGCCGACCGCTCCGACGAGGTCGAACTCGTCGCCGACGAGCTGATCACCAACGCCCTGATGCACACCGAGGGCGCCGCGATCTTCACCCTGCGGGTCCTGTCCGGCTCCGACCGCCGGCTGCGCGTCGAGGTCGAGGACTCCTCCAGCGCCCTGCCGCGCCGCCGCGAGGCGACCCACTCCTGCGTCTCCGGACGCGGCCTGCTCCTCGTCGAGCTGCTCACCGACGTGTGGGGCGTGGAGGCGCGTGGCGGCGGCAAGTGCGTGTGGGCCGAGTTCGTGGTGCCGGAACGTCGCTGAATCCCCCTGGCACTGTCGGTCCCGGATGGCACTCTGGACGTATGCCGGAACTGCCCGAGGTCGAAGCGCTCAAGGACTTCCTGACCGACCACCTCGTCGGTCACGAGATCGTGCGCGTGCTGCCGGTCGCGATCAGTGTGCTCAAGACGTACGACCCGCCCCTCGCCGCCGTCGAGGGCCGCGAGGCCGCCGCCGTGCACCGCTACGGCAAGTTCCTCGACGTCGAGACGGACGGCGGCCCGCACTTCGTGACCCACCTCGCCCGCGCGGGCTGGCTCCACTGGAAGGACCGCCTCCCGGACGGCCCGCCCCGCCCCGGCAAGGGCCCACTGGCGCTGCGCGTCGCGCTGGAGACCGGTGCCGGCTTCGACCTGACCGAGGCCGGCACCCAGAAACGGCTCGCGGTGTACGTCGTCGGGGACCCGCAGGAGGTGCCCGGCGTGGCCAGGCTCGGCCCGGACCCGCTCGCCGACGACTTCGACGAGGCCCGGTTCACCGCGCTGCTGCAGGGCGAACGCCGGCAGCTCAAGGGCGCCCTGCGCGACCAGAGCCTGATCGCCGGTGTCGGCAACGCCTACAGCGACGAGATCCTGCACGCCGCGAAGATGTCCCCGTTCAAGCTCGCCGCCTCCCTGACACCCGAGGAGACCCGAAGACTGTACGAGGCCCTGCGCACGACGCTCACGGAAGCCGTCGAACGCTCCCGGGGCCTGGCGGCCGGACGCCTCAAGGCCGAGAAGAAGAGTGGCCTGCGCGTCCACGGCCGGACCGGCGAGCCCTGCCCGGTGTGCGGCGACACGATCCGGGAGGTCTCCTTCAGCGACTCCTCGCTCCAGTACTGCCCCACCTGCCAGACGGGTGGCAAGCCACTGGCAGACCGCAGAATGTCCCGCTTGCTCAAGTGACGGGCGTTCGGCCGCGCCTCAAAGGGGCGCGGGGCTGTATCGATATGCGGCTCCGCCGCGATGGGGGTCCCCCCGCTCGAGCGAAGCCGAGAGTGGGGGAGCGACCAGCCACGACGCACCCGCACACGACGCACCCGCAGTGACCTACCGAACCCAGCGGAGCGCCTAGCGCGAGTCGACCGTCACCAGCCGCTCCCCGGCCTTCGTGCGCACCTCGTACCGCGCGATCTGGTCGGGATGCAGGGCCGCCGCGCCCTGCAGCGTGTTCGGGCGGGCGTCATGGTGGGGCGCGGTCCAGTTGGTCACCGTCTACTCCGAGCCGTCATGGCCGATGGCGACCAGCCGGCAGGCCCGGGGACCCGCCGCATCCTTGACCTCCACCACCACCTGGCTGCCCCAGACCTCGTTCTCGGTCGTGACCTGCGCCCACACCCCGGTGCGCTCGTCGGTCGCCGAAACGCGCACCGCCCGGTCACCGCCCTCCGTCACGATCGCGATCCCGGGCCCGGCCACGGCGCACACCACCGCGGCGGCCACGGCGAACAGCAGCCGTCGACGTCCGGCCCGGTGCCGCGCCGCGACCTCGCCGAGGAGCCGGTCCAGCAGCCGCGGGCCGGGTCCGGCCATGGGGTGCACCGAGCGTGGCGTCGCGCGCCGGTAGAGCATCAACTGCCGTGCGGTGGGCCCGAATTCGGTGACGTGCGCGGTGCATCGAGGGCACTCCATGAGGTGGTCCTCGAAACGGAAGGCGTCCGCCTCGTCCAGCACGCCGAGCGCGTACGCGCCGACGTCGCGATGCCTCTCCAGGGACCTCATGCCGAATCCTCGTGATCCTCGTGCCGGTGGGTGTGGGTGGGGTTACTCCTTGCTCCCACCGGTACGCACCAAGCCGCCGAATCACTCAAGCCCCGTACAGAATCGCAACCAAGGAATTCGGAGCGGCCCGGCCCGAGGATTGGTCAGATTCCGAGGAATCCAGAGGAATCCAGAGGGATCTAGAAGAGATGGATGGCGAGGTGCCCCAGCGGCAGCCCCAGCTGCCATGCCGGCGTCCACACCTTCGGCCCGTCGTCCTCGCCCACCACGGCACCGCCGCCCGGGACCGCGTTCAGGTCGGGGGCGAGCAGCTCGGTCTCCTGCAGCCAGCGCCAGGCCGCCTGAGCCAGCTCCAGGTCCGGCGCGGGGCCGCCCGCCCGGGCCGCCTCGGCGACGAGTTCGGCCATGCGCTCGCGCACCCAGTCCTGCCACGGCTGGTCGTACGCCGTCAGCGACAGCCAGGTCTCCAGCTGGGAGACGACCCGGATGCCGGAGAGCTCGCCCTCGGTGTCGGACAGGAAGATGGTCAGTGCCAGGGCGTCCCGCCCGGCGCGGAACTCGAAGGACGTCGGCGGCATGAGATCGCCGGTCCGCAGCAGTTCGTCGGCGATGTACTCGGCGTACAACCAGGCCATGGGGACGGTCAGTTCACCGCCACCGGTGCCGTCCGTACTCTGGTGACCTCTGTGCTGCATCCCTTCCTGCCTTCCTCCGGTGCGTGCGCGTCGCCCGACCCCGGGCCGGTGGCCCGCGGCCCCATCCGGAACACGGATGAGGACAGCCGATTACTCAACCGGGGTCCTCAGCAAGGCGCTTTACGGAGGTTTGACTCGGCAGTCGGTTTCACCGCAGGTCGGCCGCGTATCCCGGAAGCACCCGGCGCAGGGCACGCAGCGCGTAGTACGCGCGGGACTTCACGGTACCGGGCGGGATCCCCAGGGTTGCCGCCGCTTCCGCCACACTGGCCCCCTGGAAATACACGAGCACCAGGACTTCACGGTGCTCCGGAGTGAGTGTCTTCACAGCCTCGCGTACGTCGACGGTCGCGGCCGACCGCTCGGCGTGGTCGGCGATCACCCGCGCGCTCTCCAGGACGGCGTCGCCGACCTCCGGCGGACGTGCCTGCCGGGCCCGCCGCGCGTCGATCGCGAGCCGTCGGCCCACGGTCAGCAGCCAGGGCCGTACGGACTCGAAGGCGTCGGCGCGCAGCGCCTCGGGATGCTGCCAGGCGCGTACCAGGGTCTCCTGGACGAGGTCCTCGGCGCGCTGCCGGTCGCCGTCGCACAGCCGGAGCAGCAGCGCGAAGAGCGGTCGGCCGTGCTCCCGCTGCAGCGCGGCGAGCTCGTGCTCGGCGGTCGTCCCGTTGGTGATGGTGGTTCCGGCCGTCATGCGCGTATGGGATCGCAGGGTGCGGTTCCGGGACAGGGCGCGCACACGCTGGTGCGGCGGACGGTCGAACGCGTCGGCGAACGGTACGACGAACGGTCCGCAACCGCCGGTTGCGCACACCGGACGGGTTAAAGGGAGCCCTGGGGCTGTTTGGCGCTGTGTTCAACTTCGTACTTATTAGTCCGTAAATGTGACCGCACTGGGGTGAGCTGATGATCGTACGCATCGCACGCAGACGGCAGGTGGCCCTGGCCCTGACGGCCCTTCTCGCCGCGGGCGCCACCTGCCAGGCCCAGAACGAGAAGTCCTCCGGCCGGGCCGGCAGTCCGGCCTCCGCCGACTCCAGCGCATTCACCCTCGTCGCGTCCGGCGACGTCCTCCCGCACACGTCCGTCCTCGACCGGGCGCGCTTCGACGGGGGCGGGGTCGGCCACGACTTCCGGCCCATGCTGTCCGGGGTGGAGCCGGTCGTCTCCCAGGCGGACCTGGCGCTGTGTCACATGGAGGCCGTGTACGGCGTGGGAGGCGCCCACGCCGGCCGGCCGGGCACGTTTCCGCCGGAGATCGCCGGAGGGCTCGCCGCGACCGGCTACGACGGCTGCTCCACCGCCGCCACACGCGGCACCGCCGACAGCGCCGAGGCCATCGGGCGCACCCTGGACGCCCTCGACCAGGCCGGGGTCCGGCACGCCGGGGCGGCGCGTACCGAGGCCGAGGCGCGCACGGTCACCATCCTGCCCGCGGGCCGGGCGATGGTCGCCCACCTCGCCTATACCAACGGCACCAACGGTCACCCGCTCCCGGGGCGGCCCTGGGCCGTCAACCAGATCGACGAGGGCCGGATCCTCGCCGACGCCCGGGCGGCCCGGCAGGCGGGCGCCGATGTGGTCGTGGTGTCCCTGCACTGGGGCACCGAGTGGCAGGACGAACCGGACCGGCGGCAGCTGAGCCTGGCGGAGACCCTCACCGCCGCCAAGACCCGTGGCCGCCCCGACATCGACCTGATCCTCGGCACCCACGCCCATGTCCCGCAGGCGTACGAGAAGGTCAACGGCACCTGGGTGGTCTACGGGATGGGTGACCAGGTCACCGGCCAGATGCCCGACCGCCAGGGCGTCCCGGACCCCCGGGGCACCCAGTCCACCATCGGCCGCTTCACCTTCACCCCGCCCGCCCGGCCGGGGCAGCGCTGGCAGGTGACGAAGGCCGAGTTCATTCCGCAGCTGTACGACATCGACGCGGGCCGGGCGGTCAACATCAACGCCGCCCTCGCCCAGGGCGCCGACGTCGCCGCCGCGCGCGACCGCATCCAGCAGGTCGTGCTCAGCCGGGGTGCGGCGCAGGACGGTCTGGTGATGGGGGAGTAGCCGGTCAGTTCACGTCGACGTGATCGAACAGCTTCAGCATCTCGCCGAGCACCCGCAGGCACGCCGACACCTCGGCATCCGTCAGATCGCCGCCGGCCTCCCGCAGGATGCCGTGCTCGCGGGCGAGGACGGCGGTGATCGCCGCGCGGCCCTCGTCCGCGAGCCGGATCAGGGGTGAGCGCTGGTGCGCCGGGTTGGGGACGCTCTCCACCAGCCCGCGCGCCGCGGCGTCGTTGACCATCCGCTGCACGAACTGCCGGCTCAGCGCCTGGGCCCGGCCACCGAACCGTGGGGCGTGAGATCGAGGCCGAGTTCGCCCGCGCCCTGGGCGCCGGGGACATCGACGCCTGGCTGGCGGCGTTCATGCGGCCGTGGCCGGACCGCACCGCACGGTCGACGAGGTGGATCCGGACATCCTGCGGCGGCTGCGGGAGATGGCCCTCGGCACCATCTCCAAGCACACGGCCGGTGAGCGGAACTGGCACGTCCCCCTCACCGACACCTGGCCCCGCGTGCCGAAGATCGACGTACCGCTGCTCGCCGTGAACGGAGCCCTGGACTCCGCCGAACTGATCGCCGAGGCCGAACGACTCGCGCGCACCGTCCCCGACGGCCGTTCCGTCACCGTCGAAGACGCCGCGCACTACCCGAACATGGAGCGGCCCGACGTCTTCAACGAGATCCTCGCCGACTTCCTGCGCACCCTCTAACGGCCCGCCAGTTCCGACTTCCGGTACGAGTACCCGAAGTAGATCACCAGCCCGAGCGCGAACCACACGGCGAACCGCGCCCAGGTCTGCCACGCCAGGAACGTGATCAGCCAGATCGAGAAGACGACCCCCACCGCCGGCACGAACGGCATCCACGGCGTACGGAAGGTGCGCGGCAGCTCCGGCTGCCGGTAGCGCAGCACGATCACCGCGATGCACACCACCACGAACGCCAACAGGATCCCGATGTTGGTCAGTTCGGCTGCCTCGCCGATCGGCAGGAACCCGGCGATCGCGGCCGACGCCACCCCGACGATCCACGTCACGCGGGTCGGCACATGCCGCGTGGGGTGCGTCTTCGCGAACCACGGCGGCAGCAGCCCGTCCCGGGACATGCTGAACCACACCCGGGTGACGCCCAGCATGAACGTGAACATGACCGTCAGAATGCCGATGATCGCGCCCACCGCGATCAGATCCGCCAGCCCGCTCAGCCCCACCGACTTGAACGCCGTCGAGAAGCCGCTCTCCGGGTCGATCTCCGTGTAGTTCTGCATGCCGGTCAGTACCAGACACGCGGCCACGTACAGCACCATCGAGATCGCCAGTGAGTAGATGATCGCCTTCGGCATGTGCCGCTGTGCGTCCTTCGACTCCTCGGCCGCCGTCGACATCGCGTCGTACCCGAACACCGCGAAGAACACGGTCGCCGCGCCGGTGAACGCCCCACCGATCCCGTACGGGAAGAACGGGTTGTAGTTGGCCGTGTCGATGTGGAACACACCGACCGCGATCACCAGCAGCACCACCAGCACCTTCAGCGCCACCACAGCCGTCTCGAAGCGCGCCGCGTTCTTGATGCCGAGGTTCAGCAGATACGCGATGAGCAGGCACAGCAGCGCTGCGAACAGGTCGATCCGGTGCCCGTCGCCGGTGCCGGGCGCGCCCAGCATCCAGTTCGGCAGGTCGGCGCCCATCTCGCCGATGAGGAAGCTGAAGTATCCCGAGATGCCGATCGCGACCACCGCCACGATCGCTGTGTACTCCAGCAGCAGATCCCAGCCGATGAACCAGCCCGCGAACTCGCCGAGCACCGCGTAGCCGTACGTGTACGCGGAACCCGCCTTCGGAATGAGGCCGGCGAACTCGGCGTACGACAGCGGCAGTTCGGG